>JAZOXE010000073.1:0-7932 GCA_045659525.1 Faecousia sp.
GGATTTCTTCTTCCAAAACCGGACAGAAAACAGATGTTTACCGCTATAGCCGGCGGAAAGCCACTGCCCCGGAAAACATTCTCACTGGGACACAGTTCGGAAAAAAGATACTATTTGGAAGGACGTAAAATTAAATGACTACAATTTATGAAGGTGCTTTTGCAAAAATCAATTTGACATTGGACGTGCTGGATAAGAGACCTGACAATTATCACGATATTAAGAGTGTTATGCAGTCGATCTCCATTCGGGATGATGTGGAAATTGATATTGGAACCGGTGAACCGTGGCAACTGTTTTGCACCATGGAGGAAATCCCTACCGATGAGAGAAATCTTGCATGGAAAGCGGCAAGGGTGTTTTTTGATAGAATTAAAGAAGACCCTGACGGTATTACGATTCGAATTACCAAGCGGATTCCCATGGAAGCAGGACTTGCCGGCGGCAGTGCGGATGCCGCGGCAGTTCTGCGTGGACTGAACCGACACTACGGCAATCCGCTTTCTATTCTTGCTTTGGCAGAATTGGGTGCGGAAGTTGGTAGTGATGTGCCGTTTTGTGTTTTGTGCGGAACGGCAATGGTGGAGGGCAGAGGCGAAAAATTACGGAAACTTCCGGATATGCCGGATTGCTGTTTTGTTGTTTGCAAACCGGATTTCTCTGTTTCTACCCCGGAACTGTATCAGAAATTGGATGAAAGTATTATTGGAAAACGACCCGACCATACGGCTATGGAATCTGCACTTTTATCCGGTGACCTGCTAAAAATCTCTCAAAATCTTTACAATGTATTTGATCCTGTGGTAACGGCGGACCATTTGGAACTGAATTATGTTAAGTCTATTTTTAACAGTTACGGCTCTCTTGGCCAACAGATGACCGGTTCCGGCTCAGCTGTTTTTGCTATCACACAGGATTTTGAGACAGCGGCTGTTATTTGCAATATGTTAAAGGAAAACTATCCCAATATCTATATTGCGAAACCGGTTTAGACCAAAAGGAAAAGAAGTTAACAGACGGCTTCTTTTAATGTCCATTATATAGGACAAATTATGTGCAAAAATAGGCAGGAAATGAGGTGGTATTGTGCTGACGCTGTTAATCGGTGAAGATTGGATTGCAAACCGTGATGCGGTTCTTAAACGTATTTGTGATGACGTTTCCAAAGAAATGGATAATCGGATTTTAATTGTTCCGGAACTTATCAGTCATGATATGGAAAGACGGCTATGCGCGGCCGCCGGAAATACCGTCTGCCGTTTTGCAGAAGTATTGCCCTTTACCCGGTTGGTGCGCCGTGTTTCAGATTATGTGAGTACGGCACTTCCTCAATGTTTGGATAACGGCGGTCGAATTGTGGCAATGGCATCAGCCGCAAGACAGTTGCACAGTAAACTAAAAGCCTATGCGGCAGTGGAATCTAACCCAGAGTTTTTGGAAGAACTGGTTAGTGCTATTGATGAATTTAAGCAGTGTTGTATCACTCCCGGAGACTTGGATTTTGCGTCGAAGCAGTCTGAAGGGGTGTTTGCGCAAAAGTTGGAAGAACTTTCATTGCTATATAGCACCTATGATGGAATTTGCGCGCAAAGCAAACGGGACCCCGCGGACCAAATGACGTGGTTGTTGCAGGAAATGGAGGATAGTGATTTTGCGGAAAATCATACATTCTATGTAGATGGTTTTCCGGACTTTACGAGCCAGCATATTAATGTTCTGAAACATTTGATTCTCAATTCTCCCAATATTACAGTGTCACTAAATTGCGATAAACCGGATACCCGGGATATGCGTTTTGAAAAGGCAGGAAAAACTGCCCGCATTTTATATCGCATTGCCGCAGATAACAACATTCCGGTTACGATTGTGAATTTAGCGCATCGAAATCATCCGCTTTTTGATGTAACAAAGCACATCTATCAAGGGAATGTGGAAAGAATTAAAAATGAAGGCCTTCAGGTTATAAAAACCCAAAGCGTTTTTGATGAATGTGTTGCCGTCGCTGAGCAAATTCAGGACCTTGTCCGGCAAGGTAACCGATACCGGGATATGGGAATTGTCTGCGGAAATGTGTCTGCTTATGAAAATGAACTTTCTTGGGTGTTTCATCGAGCAGGTATCCCAATCTATTTATCTGGAAATGAGGATATTTTAGAAAAATCTGTTATTTATACGGTACTTTCAGCATTGGATGCGGCTCTGGGAGGGCTGGCCCAAGGTGAAGTTATGCGGTATTTGAAATCCGTTCTTTCACCTATGGATGTGTCTACCTGCGATAAGGTGGAAAACTATGCCTTTACATGGAATATTCGCGGTAAGGAATGGATGCAAGGATGGACCAAACATCCGGATGGTTTGGGCGGAAATTGGGCAGATCAAACTTACCGGGAATTGAAGGAACTAAACGAGAAAAAGGACGAAGCCTTGGCACCACTGTTTAGATTGCGTGAGGGATTTAGAAACGCGGTGAATGTCCGCCAACAAGTGGAAAGCATTTATAGTTTCCTGGTGGATATTCGGCTGGAACAGCGCATGGATGCGGTTGCCGAGAAAATGGAGGCATCCGGTGACAGTCGCGGCGCCCAAATGTTAACCCAATTATGGGAGATATTAATTTCTGCGTTAGAACAACTTTATGATGTTTTGGGAGATACGGTATGGGATGCAGATACGTTCTCAAGACTTTTGAAACTTTTGTTAAGTCAGTATAACGTAGGAACCATACCCACAGTGATAGATGCGGTAACTGCTGGCCCGGTTAGCGGTATGCGATGTCAGCAAGTAAAGTATCTTTTTGTAATGGGGGTTCAAGAGGGTGAATTCCCACAATACATCTCCGATAAAGGTGTGTTATCAGACAGTGAACGCAGCGCTCTTCGGACAATGGGTGTACCATTGACAGGAAGCACCGTTGATAGCATTCAAAATGAGTTCGGAGAGATTTATGGCGCACTTACCGGAGCAGACTGCAAACTTTTTGTTTCCTGCAATAGTGGTCAGCCGTCATTCTTGTATCGGCGACTTGCATTAATGGCTGGGGGAGAGAGGGTTTATGACGGTGAAATGGGTGTTGCGGGTATCAGCGCACTGGACGCCAGCGCCTACCTTCTTCGAAAAGGCAAAGAGGACATTGCGGATGCATTAGGACTTTCCACAACCAAAATGGAACTGTCTGACTGTGCAGCCCATGAACTTGGCAGTATTGAGTTTGATACAGTAAAAAAACTGTATGGAACGGAACTGAAGTTGTCGGCATCACAAGTGGATAAATTAGCAGACTGCCGCCTTTCGTATTTCCTGAACTATGGATTAAAAGCTAAGGAACGCAAAAGAGCAGAGGTTGATCCCGCCGAGTTTGGTACTTACGTTCACGCTGTATTGGAGCAAACCGGTAGGGAAGTAATGACTCGGGGCGGATTTAAGGAAGTTTCCCTGGAAGACACATTAAAAATTGCCGGTGCAGCATCGGAAGAATATGCAAAAACACGTTTTTCCGATGTGGATTCCAAAAGACTCAATTACCTTTTCAGCCGTAACCGTAAGGAACTGGATATGGTTGTAAAGGAAGTTTGGGAAGAACTGAAAGAATCCGAATTTGTACCGGTTGCGTTTGAAGTTGCCTTTGAAAACGGTGGTAAACAAGAAGCAATTACCATTACCGGCAAGCGGCTTTCTGCAAAACTCCGTGGCTTTGTTGACCGGGTGGATGCATGGAAGGAAGACGGTCATTGTTACTTCCGGGTTGTAGATTATAAAACAGGGAAAAAGACATTTGATTATTGCGATGTTCTCAATGGGTTAGGACTGCAAATGCTTCTGTACCTTTTTGCGTTGGAAGATTCCAACAGCGCTTTACTGGGAGAAAATCCAATTCCGGTGGGTGTACAGTATTTTCCGGCGAGAGCACCAATGATTCCGGCAGAATCTGCTCCGGATGCGCAGACGGCAATGGCTCTGCGGTTGGGGTATTGGAAGCGACAAGGACTCTTGTTAGATGATGAACGTATTCTTGAAGCAATGCGTGCAGAGGAAAAAATGGGCTATACCCGGAAGAAAGATGGTACGCTCAGCGGTGATATTGCGGATAGAGACCATTTTAAATTATTGAAGGCTTATGTGTTTGCACTGCTTAGTAAAATGGTGGATGAAATCGCCTCCGGCTATATTGCACCCAATCCCTATACCAGAGGGACAAGCCATAATGCCTGCAGATTCTGCCCCTACGATGAAATTTGCCATTGCGCAAATGTGGAAGGCAGAAGGAACTTTGCGACTGTAAAATCAAGTGCATTTTGGGATGAAATTGAAAAGGAGATGAATTACCGTGGCTGATAAGTTAACACAACAACAGCAACTGGCAGTGAATGATCGCGGTGGAAATCTCCTGATTTCTGCGGCGGCAGGCTCCGGCAAGACAAAAGTATTGGTCGAGCGATTGATGGGGTATTTGTGCGATGAAAACAATCCTGCCAGTATTGATGATTTTCTAATTATTACCTATACAAAAGCCGCTGCATCGGAATTGCGAGTTAAGATTGCAAATCGGCTTAATGAAGCCGTGGCGCAGATGCCGAATAATCAGCATTTGCGGATTCAACTTCAGCGCCTGCATATGGCAAACATTTCAACGGTGCACGCATTTTGTACGGATATTTTGCACCGCTATGCCTATTACCTTTCTTTGCCATCTGATTTTCGTACTGTGGATGAAACGGAAACACCGGAACTGCAAATTGCAGTAATGGAAGAAATTTTGGAAGATGCCTACGAACACATTGAGGAGAATCCGGATTTTGCAAATTTTGTGGATACCCAAGGATATGGCCACAGTGATTTTCAAGTTCCGGATATCATTCTGAAAG
The DNA here is from genome assembly GCA_045659525.1 of Faecousia sp. Lineage (GTDB taxonomy): Bacteria > Bacillota > Clostridia > Oscillospirales > Oscillospiraceae > Faecousia. Next base: position 4,863 of record JAZOXE010000073.1, read on the forward strand.
TCTATAGCCGGGCGCGGTGTCATATTAATCCGGAAAAATGGCTGCAGGAATGTGAGGATTCTTTGGATGTTAAACAGTTTCACGATGCATCGGAAACTGTCTGGGGTGACTATTTAATAACGGATTTAAAAAATAACCTTTCCTTGCAAATTGATGCACTGAATAACTGCATTAAGCGTGCATCGGTTGCTGACGGTATGGAATCAGTGGTGTCTCTTTTGCAGGATACAGTATTTCAACTTGATAATCTGCGTAACAAGAACACTTGGGATGCCATCTTCGAAAACATAGACATTCAGTATGGTACACTGCGGTTTTCAAAAAAGGTAACGGATTTAACTCTGCAGGAACAGATTAAGGCAGTTCGGGATGCCTGCAAGGCAACTGTTGCGGCAAAACTTCGCAATTTCTCCGCTCCCAGTGTGGAAGTTCTTGCAGATTTGCAGTCCGCCGGCAGTTCCTGCAAAGGATTGGTGGGATTGGTGCGCGCTTTTTCCGCCAATTACAGTCGGTTAAAGGAAGCACGGCGAGTAATGGATTTTGGTGATTTGGAGCATAAAATGCTGGATTTACTTATGGGTAAAGACAGATTTGCGCCTACCAAAATTGCAAAGGAAATCGGCAGTCGTTTCCGTGAAGTAATGGTTGATGAGTACCAAGATACCAACGAGGTACAAGATACAATTTTCGCTGCCTTAACATCGGAAAGAAACAATTGCTTTATGGTTGGTGATGTTAAGCAGTCCATTTATCAGTTCCGACTGGCAGAACCTGGGATTTTTATTGACAAATACAATAAATTCGTTCCCGCAGAAAATGCAAAAGCAGGCGTGGGAAGAAAGATCTTATTATCCAATAACTTTCGTTCATCTGCCGGCGTGATTCAAGGTGTCAACGATGTATTTGCCCTTTGTATGTCCCCGGAGGTAGGCGGACTGTTTTACGGTGAAGGTGAACGGTTGGTAGAGGGGAGAAGTCATATTTCTCTGAATGAACCGGAAGTAACCCTTTGCGCAGTGGATGTTAAAGAGGATACTTACGAAGAGGAAGCAACCTTCGTTGCCCAAGAAATTGCCCGCTTGATTAACGGTAATCATTGTGTTAGAAATGGGGAAACTTTGCGTAAAATCACACCGGAAGATATTGTAATTTTACTGCGATCTCCCAATTCTGTGGGCGGCGAGTTTAAGGCAGCACTGGAAAAGTATGGTATTGCGTATACCACTGGTGAGGGTGAAAATTTGTTTGAAACGGAAGAAATTTCTACCTTAATTTCCATGCTTCGTATTCTTTCTAACCCTATGCAGGATATTCCGCTGTTAGCCGTTTTGACAAGTCGGATTTTCTGTTTTAATGCCGATGAATTGGCCCAGATGCGCAGTGCAAATAAGTACGTATCAATTTACGAGTTACTAAAGACTTCCGGCAATCAAAAAGCAAAAGATTTTCTTTCAGTATTGGAAGAACTCCGTGCGGTTGCAAAACTCTATAACATTCCGAAATTGATTGAGAAGATTTTTGCCATTACAAAATTTGATAGCATTTATTCTGCGCTACCGGATGGCGATAAACGAAGAAGTCACTTACAAGATTTCTATCGGTTTGCCGGACAGTATCATACGGTCAGTGGCAGAGACCTTTCCATGTTTATTGATCGGTTAGATGTTATGCAAGAACAGGGCATGAACTTTGGCAGTGATGGCATTAGCGCTTCCGGTGTGCGGATAATGAGTATCCATAAATCAAAGGGCTTGGAGTTTCCGGTTGTATTTTTATGCGGTCTATCCAGGAACTTCAACAAAGAAAACAGTCAGGCTCAAGTACTGTGTGACAGAGATTTGGGTATTGGTCTGTCATGTGCGGATACGGTAAATCGTGTTCGATATCCCACAATTGCCAAACGTGCGATTGCAGTAAAATCCGTTGCAGAGGGCATTTCGGAAGAGATGCGGGTTTTGTACGTAGCGATGACTCGGGCTATGGACAGACTCATTATGACCTATGCATCCAACAAATTGGATAAGGCTATTGCAGGAATCGCAAACCGAATGGATATTTCCAATCCGCTTTTGCTTACATCCGGCGTTTCATGTCCCGGTGAATGGGTGCTTTTCAGCGCATTAAAGCGCGGGGAAGCGGGGGCGCTGTTTAACCGCGGCGGCAGACCGGAAGAAACAATTCTTTCTCAGCCGCTTTGGGATATACGCGTTGCAGAAGCGGAAGACTGGGCTGAAGGTGTAGAAGCGGAAAGTTTTATCTGTAAAGATGAACTGCAGATTGACAAGTTGGAAAATGCAGTAAAATTCCAATATCCATATGCGGAAGCAACGAATACCCCGTCAAAACAAACGGCCACCCAAGCCAAAGGCCGGTATAAGGATTTTGAAGTTGCGGAAAATACGGACAACAAACTACCTTATCGCAACCGCCACAAAATACCTTCATTTATTTCCCGGGAAAACACAGCAACGGAAATAGGAAATGCTTATCATTTGTGTATGCAACATATTGATTATTCCGCTTGCCGGACGTTAACGGACATACAAAGAGAACTGGAACGACTTGAAGGAAACGGATATCTGACAAATGAGCAGGTTTCTGCGATAGACCGGGAAAAAATTTATGATTTCTTCCAATCTGATTTAGGGAAAAGAGTAAAGAGTGCGACGAAAGTTCTTCGGGAATTTAAATTTTCCTTACTTATGGATGCTGGACTTTCCTATCCGGAAGATGTGTTAATGCAAGGTGTTGTAGACTGCGCATTTTTTAGTAACGATGAAATCACGGTAATTGATTTCAAGTCGGATTCTGTAACGGAAGGTACTGTAGCAGAAAGAGCAAAACAGTATTTTCCGCAAGTTAACATTTACGCAGAGGCAATGTCGGAGATTTTCCACATGCCGGTTAAAGAAAAATGGTTATATTTCTTCCATACCGGTACGTTTGTTGCGGTAGAATAAATTTGCCGGGGGGCATTGCTCTCCCGCATTCCTTTTGCGGCCGTTACGGTTCTGGTTGGTCTTGTTGTTCTGGTTGTTCTGGTTGTTCTTGTTGTTCTGGTTGTTCTGGT
>JAZOXE010000074.1:0-1656 GCA_045659525.1 Faecousia sp.
AATGAACCGGGAGTAATATCAAGGAACTCTTCCATATACTCACCGGATGCAAAAGAAAGACGGGAAGAACCGATCTGCGATGACAGTTCCTTAGTTTTAAAAGACTTGTCGCCGGGCATCATCAACATATAAAATGCGGTGCATTGACGGTTACACAACAAGAGGTTTTTACACATAGACGCGCCTAAAACTGCGTCAACAGCAAGACAGGCATCCATCGTCATTGCCGGCACGTGATCCACACGACCATAGGAAATTCCCAACTTGTCGAGAAAATCATAGGATCGGATTTCTTTTTGTAAACGTCCGTTGATATCAGCAGGACGGCCAGTGTGCAGTTCCATAAGCAATTCTCCTTATCTGCACAGTTGCCAAAAAGCAACTGCGCTTGCTGCGGCGACATTTAAAGAATCCACGCCATGCTGCATCGGTATTTTTACAGTATAGTCGCATTGGGCAATGGTATCATCCGTAAGGCCATCGCCTTCGCTGCCGAGAATGATTGCAAGTTTTTCTTCGCTGTTGAGTTTCTCGTCATCAACTGAAACGGAATTGTCATTTAATGCCAATGCGGCGGTTTTGAAGCCAAGCCGTTGTATTATTTCCATACCCGGCTGAGGCCACTGCGTTATCTCAGAACCGATAAATGTCCAGGGTATCTGGAATACGGTTCCCATACTGACACGGGCGCTTCTGCGGTACAGTGGGTCGCTGCATCCCGGTGTTAGAAGCACAGCATCCACACCCAACGCAGCCGCGCTACGAAAGATTGCGCCGACGTTGGTGGGGTTCATAACGTTTTCCAATATTGCGATTCTTTTTGCGTTTTTGCAAATTTCATCAACAGAGGGCAGGGGAGGACGTCGCATCGCACAGAGTACACCTCTTGTCAGGTGATAGCCGGTCAGTTGCGCAAGCACATCACGGTCTGCGGTAAAGAGGGGAATCTCACCGCACCGGACAATAATATCGGCTGCCTGTCCGGTAATATCTTTCCGCTCCATTAACAACGAAACCGGGACATACCCGGCATCTAATGCACGATCAATTACTTTCGGACTCTCGGCAATGAACATTGCATTTTTTGGGTCAAATCGGTTCATAAGTTGCGCTTCGGTCAGCCGGGCATATATATCCAGTTCTGGGTCTGAGAAGTTTTGAATTTCAATCACATTTGCCATAATACATGCTTTCTCACAATCTTTCCTGATTCTGCTGATATCTTACCAAATATGCGCATAAAAGTCAAAGCGTAAGACACAATAAAAATGAGCCTTGACTGTGTTTCGAACTTCACAGTCAAGGGTCACTTCTGTTCTGTCTTGGGCTCTATCATCAATGGTTACCTCACTTTCTATTGATTTGGCGTCACATCTATTGTTCGCTTTTCCTCTTTCAACAAACTAAGTTTCAACGATTATCATATTTTCGTTGCAATTGTGATGCGGAACATTCTGCGCGCCATTTCACTCCGTTATGATCTGAATACTATATTAATTTTTCTCAGGCATCGCACAACCTGACTCTTCATCAAACTTAAACTTAACGCAAATATTGTAGATCATAATTGGAGTGGTTAGAAGTTTTACTTGTGCATCGGTATCACCTCTTGTGTCTATACAATATCATAAATACTGATAGATGTCCATTCTCAAA
>JAZOXE010000075.1:0-3224 GCA_045659525.1 Faecousia sp.
TACTGCTATACGAAGTGTTGTCTTTCTGCGTACCGGCTTTTATTATTGCAACCATGCAATATCTGTGGAAGTGGCTAAATTCTCTGTTCCGTAAAGATACATGATTTCATTTAGACCCCGATCTTCCACCAATTCGCTTACACTGTCCCGGTAATATCGCATATCCACCATGCATATTTCTTCATAACCGGAAATGGCATAAGTGGCAAAGCAGTGGGCATAGGAGTCTTTAATCAGCAGCAGTTTTTTGCCGTTTTCACATTTTTCATTTTCGATGGTTACCAAGGCGTGGTTGCCGTCCAAATAAATGGGGTATTTATCTGCGTTCTTCAGATGCTCCGGAAAATATAAACTGTCCGATTCTTTGACAGAACTCCCATCTGTTACCGTAACCTTATAAGCCGTTTCCGCTTCCGGCTTCCAAACTTCCAGCACATCGGCTTCTTTCAGCCACAGGCCGCTTTTTGAGTACCCGGTACCGTAAAAACCGGTGTAGCGCTCTTTGCGGGCATAAGAAACCGCGTGTCTTTCGGTTGCTTTGCAGTACGCCTGATACATCCGGTAGGCACCGGCGGCGGTTAGGTGGTGATCAGTGCGATAGTAAAGGTCTTCCTTTTCAGCGAGAAAGGTTTCCCGCAGGTCTACAATTTTCATTTCTCCGGCGGCTTCTTGCAAAATTTCATAAATTCTGTCATCCGGATACTTTTCGTGATTTATGGGAAGTTTGTCTTGCAAAATGTAGCCGGCAGTGGGCACAGGCATAATGACTGTGGGCAACCCGGTCTTTTGAGAGAATTGCGCCAGCAGATTAACATTCCGGGCGACCTGCTCCTCCTTAACCGCTATGGGCGTCGCCAACAAATAGCCGTCTTTTCCCGCATAAATACCGCTTTTTCCATTTTGTCCCAAAATCTGTTCCGTATAGGCCTGCACACCTACAAACAAATCACGCATAGGGAAATGGTCGGCAATATAGGTTTCCAGTTCCTGGCCGAATTGGCCGGAAAACACAGAAGAAAAGGAAAATTCGGGGAACTGGGCTAAAACCCGTTTTTCGTTTTCCGAATATTCGGTTTTGGGCAATAGTGCCAGTAAAAGGGATATGAGCAAAATAAAGACTATGAATACAACGGTGACGCTGTGTTTTTTCACTATCAGCCCTCCTTTATGCAAACTCCGGTACTTACGGAGATAATTTTAACAGTCAACACTGCGCTTAAAACCGGAAATACAAAAACGGATTGTAGGTCGAACTGACTAAGGATGCCACGCAAAGGATCAGCACAATCAAAGCCCCGCCGGCCTCCCAAAGATAGCCGTATTTCGTATCTAAAAGTTTTCTGTACCATACGCGGCACACCGGTAAACAAGCCAGACACCCCACTGCCAACAAAGGCAGGTAGGACAGAGTTAAATAAGCAGACCGGTTGTTCAGCAAACCGTTTTGCCAAGTGAAAAGTCCGACAAAATAATTGCCGATTTGGGAAAGTTCGGTGAAATCGAAAACCACCCAACTTAATATAACGAAAAAAAGCGTATAAATATGCCCAATGGCTTTTGGCGCTTTTTCCAATTTTTCCAAAAGGTAAAACTTTTCTACCACAAGCAAAACACCAAAGAGCAACCCCCACAGCAGGAAGTTCCAACTTGCGCCGTGCCATAGGCCGGTAAATCCCCACACAATCAGCAAGTTCAATACCCGGCGCAATTTTCCTACCCGGTTACCCCCAAGGGGGATATACACATACTCCCGGAACCAAGTACCCAAGGAGATATGCCACCGGCGCCAAAATTCCGTAATGCTCCGGGAAATATAGGGAAAGTCGAAATTCTTAACAAAATCAAATCCCAACATTTTACCCAATCCCCGGGCCATATCCGAGTAGCCGGAAAAATCAAAATAAATCTGAAGCGAAAAGGCAATAATGCCAATCCAGCATCCAATAAATCCTGCTTGCGCGCCCATTTGCTTTATAGGGGTCCACAATTGCCCCATAGCATTGGCCAAAAGCACTTTTTTGCCAAGTCCCAGCAAAAACAGTTTTACACCCAAGGTAAAATCCGCTTTGTTTTCCTGACGTTCCAGTAACTGCTTTTCTACGTCCACATACCGGACAATGGGGCCTGCAATGAGTTGGGGGAACAAAGATACATAAGTACCGAAAATGATATAGTTCTTTTGTGGCGCGCAGTTGCCCCAATAGACATCAATCACATAGGACATGGCCTGGAATGTGTAAAAAGAAATGCCGATAGGCAACGCAATTTCCGGAACAGGCAAGAAAGAGAACACCGGCAACTGTCGCAGTGTGGACACAAAAAGACCAGTGTATTTAAAAAAGCCCAAAAGCGCCAAATTCAGCGCCACAGCCCCAATCAAGACTCTCTTTTTCTCTTTTGGCTTATCTGCAAATTTCCCAATCCAAATACCGGCAAAGTAGTTTAGGGTAATGGATGCAAAAAGCAGAATCAGGAAGACAGGTTCTCCGTAGCCGTAGAAGAAAATACTGGTGATAAACAGCCATAAATTGCGAAACCGTTTGGGCAGCAAAAAATAAACAGCCAGTGTTACAACGAAAAACACGAACAAGAACAGCAAACTGGAAAAGACCATATCATCCCTCCTTTTTGTAAAATCGGGTGGGCAAACTACCCACCCGTAAAATTAAGAGGCTGCATTAAAGATTTCACGCATTTGCTGACTCTTTGCAGAAATGAATAAATGCACATATACGCCGCTCACAGATACTTTGCATTGCTTCAGCAGCGCAAAACTCTCTGCATCGTAGCCCTGCGCCTGATTGGTCACATCTGCAAGACGGGCTTCTAATTTTTCACCGATTCGCTTTGCAGCGGCTGTATCCACCGCTTCCACCATTATGATTTCATCAGGGAATGCGCCGCCCATTGTGATAAAGCAGGCAGAGTCTTTTACATCTGCCGGGGCGATGGTATACAAGTCCCCCAAACGCTCCGTAGGCAAATCCAAAGGCTCGGAAATGGCAAGGTCATTTATAATTGCCGTTTTCACCTGCTGTAAATCGACCGATTTGGTCGGCGCGCTACCGCAGGCGGCAAATGAGAAAACAATGCCGATTACCACTAACATTGCAAAAATTCGTTTCATAGTGTAACTCCTTAGGCTGAGAGAACTCGAACCCAACCAGGTTTTAAGACGCCTGCATTTCCCAATTCATCAGAAAATCTCTTGATAATACGTCAAG
>JAZOXE010000076.1:0-6397 GCA_045659525.1 Faecousia sp.
TGCACTTGGTTTGACAAATCACTGAGTAAATACACAAAAAGCCGACAGCTAAGGGCAACTCCCCGTAAGGAAGTATTGGTTTTGAACGATCCCTTTTTCACTTAACTGTATAAAAAATTACCGAAATGCGACAGCATTCCGGGAATTTTGTTGCTTGTTAATCAAAAAAGTTACCACTTCAAAACTGATTTGGACCCGAAAATGGTAGGATTTTCTGCCAACCAAGGCAAAAAACGCAGAAATACTTTGTGTATTTCGAGGCTTTTTAACGCAGGGTGGCGGGAAATTATGCCGTTTTTCGGGCATTACTTCCTTATGGGGCGTTGCCCAAGCCTGCGTTTCTTTTTTCTTATAAAACTTTTGCCAGGAAATCCTGCAGTCTGGGGTGTTGGGGATGGTCAAATAAATCATTCGGAGCGCCCTGCTCCAAAATATTACCTTCGGCCATAAACAAAACCCGATCAGAAACTTCTCTTGCAAACCGCATTTCGTGGGTTACAATCACGCTGGTCATACCGGTGCTTACGAGACCTTGAATAACTTCCAAAACTTCTCCGACCATTTCCGGGTCCAAAGCGGAAGTGGGCTCGTCAAAGAGCATAACATCCGGCTCCATAGCCAGCGCCCGGACAATGGCCAACCGCTGTTTTTGACCACCGGAGAGGTTTCCGGGCATCTCGTTATATTTGTCCAGCAGACCAACCCGGTTAAGCAGTTCTTTTGCCAGTTCGTCTGCTTCCTGCTGGGTTTTCTTTTTCAGCATTGTGGGGGCAAGGGTGATGTTCTTCGCAACGGTTAAATGGGGGAACACATTAAAGTGCTGGAACACCATACCCATTTTTTGCCGATGCTTATCGATATTGACTTTCTTTCCGGTGATTTCTTCGCCCTCGAAGAAAATCTGTCCCTTCTCCGGTTTTTCCAGTAGGTTCAGACACCGTAAAAATGTACTTTTACCGCCACCGGAAGGTCCGATAATGGAAACAACCTCACCTTTTTGAATGGTTTCGTTGACGCCGGTGAGAACGTGCAAATCACCGAAACTTTTATGAAGATCCACGGTTTTAATCATTTCCATCAGACGCCACCTCCAATTGTTTTCGGTGCTTTTTTGCTACGGGGTTTGCGGTAGGACTTGTTGTTGGACATTTTCTTTTCAAACCATTCAACCAGTTTGCTCAAGGGGAATGTCAGGCAAAGATAAATGCCGCCAACAATAATCAGCGCTTCAAATCCCAGGAAGGTAACACCTTTGACTTTCAGGTAGGAAGTCATCAAATCTCCCAGGAAGAAAGTGGAGGCCAAAGAGGTCTCTTTCAAAATCATAATAAATTCGTTGCCAAGCGCCGGCAAAATATTCCGAATGGCTTGGGGCAGAATGATTTTTGTCATGGTTTGACCGGCGGAAAGTCCCAAACTCCGGGCCGCCTCCGTCTGGCCTTTGTCTACCGCCTGAATACCGGAACGGAAAACTTCCGAAACATAGGCGGAGGAGTTGATACAAAGGGCGATTGCCACCCACATAAAAGGGCTTAAATCCAACATGGGAAAAACTTCCGGCAAAACGAAGTAGAAAATATAAAGTTGCAGCAAAATAGGCGTGCCGCGAATCACTTCAATGTATACGGAAATGAGGAAACGAACTATTTTCAGTTTGGACATTTTCAAAAGTGCCACAAATGCGCCCAACACGGCGCCCAGGGTTACAGCAATGCAGGTCAGGAGCAACGTGTTGGAAAGTCCGTCAATGAGAAATACTTTCCAGTACCGCTGTAATAGCATAACGATATTGGAGCCAATATTGCTAAAATCCATAAGTACTTCCTTTCTTAACAGTCACAGACCGACAGCCGAGGCTGTCGGTCTTATGATTTTTCACTTAAGCGGCGTCAGTAGCGTCGGTTGTATCGGTAGCATCGGTTGCGTCAGCATCATCCGTGATTACGTTGCCGTCATCATCGTAGGATACGTCAACACCGGCGGTTTCCAGAGCCTCGTTGTACCAAGTTTCGTACAAACCGGCAGCCTTAGCCTGTGCCAGAACAGCGTTTACAGCGTCGAGCATAGCGTCGTTGCCCTTTTGAATCAGGATAACGTTGTCGGTGTACTTTTCATCAACAACAAATTCGAAGCCGGTCTTTGCAATGTCGGGGTTGTTGGCAATCAGAGCGTCAGCGTTGCCGTCAGCAACAGCCATAACATCGAAGTCGCCCTTCTTCAGTTGCATAATGCCGGTGGTGATGTCACTGTAAACAACCAGTTCAGCATCGGGCAGTTGCTCTGCGCACAGGGATTCCTGCAGGGAAGCGGTCTGGGCGCCAACCTTCAAACCTTCAACGTTAGCGGCATCTTTATACTTGTCGCCGTTTGCAGCCAGGGTAATCAAAACCTGCTCAGTTTCGTTTTCACCAGCCTGATACCAGTCGGAAATGTTGTAGTTTTCAGCACGATCTTCTGTCCAAGAGAAACCGGAAACACCCAGGTCAACCTTGCCCAGAGAAACAGCAGTCTGACAAGCGTCAAAACTCATAGGCATAATTTCAAGTTCCAGACCGAACTGCTCGGCGATGTACTTGGAAAGGGAAACGTCGAAGCCAACGTATTGGTCTTGACCTTCTTTTGTCAGGTCAACGAATTCCATGGGAGCGAAGTCGGGGGAGAGGGCAACTTTCAAGACGCCGTCTTTGATGGTCTTAATGGTGCTACCGGTTGCTTCGCCGGTTGCGTCAGCGGTTGTTGTGGGAGTTGTGACGTTGTTGCCGCAGGCGGCGAACAAACCGAGAACCATAAGGGATGCGAGAACGAGTGCGATTAATTTTTTCATAATAAGAATCTCCTTTTCATTTATAGGCAGGTTGCCTGTCGGGTTGGGCAGGTTGCCCTGTCGGATTGGATGATTGAATTATACAGCGTATATTATTCACTGTCAACTGGATAAAAACACAAATATAAAAGGAGAAAACTGGTAAATATGGGTATAAATTCACAAGAATATACAAATATGAGAGAAATATGTGAATATCCGATGAAAATATACAAAAATAAAGATGAATAATATTCATAAAATTATGAATATTCCGGATAAATTTCCCCCGGTTACATATTTTTCTCGTTTTGGGAGATACTTGTAGCAAAAGGCGGTGGCAATATGGAAGTGTTTTCCTGCGAAACAAAACTGATTTCCGGGGCAGGCGCCCTGGCAGCCCTTAAGGATTTAGGTGCCTGCAGACTTTTAATGGTAACAGACCCTCATTTTATGAAAAATGGAGAGGCAAAGAAAATTGCGGCCATAGCGGCGGCAAAGGAAACTGCGTTTTTTGACAAGGTTGCGCCGGATCCCTCGGTGGAACTGGTGGCAGAAGGTACGGCTATGGTAACACAGTTTCGGCCGGATACTGTAGTGGCGTTGGGTGGTGGCAGCGCTATGGACTGCGCCAAGGCAATGGTGTACTTTTCCCGCCAGCCGGTGAAGTTCGTGGCAATTCCCACCACATCCGGCTCCGGCTCGGAAGTGACGGATTTTGCGATTTTAACCCACGGCGGAGTGAAACACCCGCTGATCGATAAGATACTGTGTCCGCAAGTGGCAATTTTGGACAGTGACCTACTAAAGGAATTACCCCCGACACTGATTGCGGATGCAGGATTTGATGTACTGGCCCACGCGGTGGAGGCCTACGTTGCCCGGGGAAGCGGCGCCATCACTGATGCGCTGGCAAAAGATGCGTTTGCCATTACTTTTGCAAACCTACCGGCATCTTTTGCTGGGGATATCCAAGTGCGGCAAAAAATTCATACGGCAGCAACCATGGCGGGATTGGCCTTTTCCAAGGCAGGTTTGGGACTGTGTCACGCTATGTCCCACAGTTTGGGCGGGGCGTTCCACATTCCCCACGGTAGGTTAAATGCCATATTGCTTCCGGCGGTCATCGATTGCAATGCCAATTTTGCCGGGGAGAAGTATGCCCGCCTTGCCCGCAGTGCCGGATTGGGCGGCAGTGGGGATGTGGTTGCGTTACGAAATCTGAAAAATGCTCTTTGCCGTTTGCGCCGGGATTTGAAATTGCCGGCTACCCTTGCCCAGGCAGGGGTAGAACCGGGGCAGGTTTGGTATCAGTCGGGGCAGTTGGTGGAATCGGTATTAAAAGATCCTTGCTGTAAAACCAATCCCATGACCGTGGATGATTTTATGGTGCGCAGAATTTTGGAGGAGGTAACCGGGCGTGTCTGACAGCCTGATCAGCGTAGGAATTGATGTGGGTACAACATCCACCCAACTCATTGTTTCCCGTTTAAAAGTGGAAAACCGGGCCTCCGGGTTTTCCGTTCCGGAACTTAAAATTACCCAGCGGGAAATCCTTTATAAAAGCCCGGTGCATTTTACACCTTTGGTGGGAGAAACCCGGGTAGACGGAGAGAAAATTCGGGAACTGGTAATGGGGGAATACGAAAAGGCGGGTATCACCAGGCAAGATGTGGATACCGGCGCCATTATCATAACCGGGGAGAGTTCCCGAAAGGAAAATGCGGAAACGGTATTAAATGCCCTTTCTAATTTTGCGGGAGATTTTGTGGTAGCCACAGCCGGCCCGGATTTGGAAAGCATTTTGGCGGCAAAAGGCGCAGGGGCAGTTGCCTACTCCCAAAAAACCGGGCAGACGGTCTTGCATATGGACATTGGCGGTGGTACCAGTAATCTGGCGCTGATTGAGGACGGTGTTATTGTGCAGACCGGGTGTTTCCACGTTGGCGGCAGACTGTTAAAAATAAAAGACGGCAATGTGATATACGTTGCGCCCTGCTTGCGGGATTTGGATATTCCGAAAGAGCCTGGGGCTTTGGCGGAAATTCTCACAAATGTTTTGGAAATGGCCGCCGGTTTGCGCCCGCCGGACAAATGGATGGATGCTCTTTTTACAAAAGAAACGACGCAGCCTTGGAGTCCACCCAAAAACCCGGGGGTGATTTCCTTTTCCGGAGGGGTGGCGGACTGTATCCGTACAGATTATCCGAACTACGGTTTTGGAGATATGGGACCGGTTTTGGGCAAAGCCATCCGGGCATCCCGATTGTGCCGAGGGGAATACCGGATCGGGGAAGAAACCATTCGGGCAACGGTGATTGGGGCAGGTTGCCACAGCGCCCAACTGTCCGGCAGTACGGTGTTTTATCAGAATGTAACCTTACCCATAAAGAACCTGCCGGTGACAGCCTTTACAAGGCAGGAGCAGGAGCGTGAGGATTTCCCCAATATACTATTAAGAAAACAAAAGGAAATGGGGGAAACCTTAACTTTGCTTTCTATGCCCGGGTATGCCGCGGCGAATTACAATCAGGTAAGTCGCTTGGGGGAGATGATTATAAAGGTCAGAAAAGATCAACCGGTGTATCTGTGTTTAGAGGGGGATATGGCAAAGGCGTTGGGACATTTTTTAAGTTTGCGATTGCCGGCGGACACACCCATTTTGTGTATTGATAGCGTGGCGCTCCACGCAGAAAGTTATATGGATATTGGAACGCCGGTAGGACCGGCACTGCCGGTGGTAATTAAAACACTGGTGCTTGCAAAGGACTGATGTTTCTCCCAAAAGGGGAAACGGGAAAGGAACGGCTATGAAATTAAAAACAACACTATCTGGAAAAACATATGTGTTTCAGGATTTGAAGCAGGTGCTTGCTAAAGCCAATGAAGTAAAAACCGGTGATATGTTGGCGGGAATTGCCGCGGAAAGCGCCCAGGAGCGGGTGGCGGCAAAAGTGGTGCTCTCTGCGGTGACACTGAAAGATTTGCGGGAAAACCCGGTAGTCCCTTATGAAGAAGATGAAGTCACCCGGATTATCCAAGATGATTTGAATATTCCCGCTTATGAAAAAATTGCGGGTATGACAGTGGCGCAATTCCGGGAATGGATTCTTTCGGAAACCACCACCGGCGATGATATTCGCAAAGCAAGCCGGGGGCTGACTTCAGAGATGGTGGCGGCAGTTTGTAAACTGATGAGCAATTTAGACCTGATTTATGCCGCCCAAAAAATACCGGTTACCGCCCACTGTAATACCACCATCGGCCTGCCGGGAACACTTTCCTGTCGCTTGCAGCCCAATCACACCACCGATGACCCGGAGGGCATTACCGCTTCGGTTTTGGAAGGACTTTCTTTCGGGGCGGGGGATGCGGTGATTGGTCTTAACCCGGTAACCGACTCCCCGGAGCAGGTGGGCAAAGTTTTACGCAGATTCAAAGAAATCAAAGAACACTGGCAAATTCCTACGCAAATCTGTGTGCTGGCCCACGTAACAGCGCAAATGAAGGCAGTGGCGGCAGGCGCGCCCTGCGATTTGATTTTCCAGTCCATTGCCGGCAGTGAAAAGGGAAATGCTGCCTTCGGTTTTTGTG
>JAZOXE010000077.1:0-5154 GCA_045659525.1 Faecousia sp.
CTTTTGCGGATGGAGAAAGTATTTTATCTACCTTTAAAGGCATTCGTGATGGTGTTGTTTTTACAAACAAAAGGATAATTGCAATAAATGTACAAGGGCTTACCGGCACAAAAAAAGACTTTACTTCTTTACCATACAGTAAAATACAAGCATTTTCAGTAGAAACAGCTGGAGTTTTTGATTTAGATAGTGAGTTAGAACTTTGGTTTTCGGGACTTGGTAAGGTAAAGTTTGAATTTGTTAAAAATGCTAATGTTTCTGCAATTTGCAAAATGATTTCAGAAAGAGTATTATAATTTAGAAAACCATCAGTTTTCAGGCACAATTAATTCGTGTCATTAAGTTCGAAACACCCAAAAAATAAAGGACTACTTCGGTAGTCCTTTATTTTTTGTGTTTGTGTCCGCAGGACACAACATCATTTTTTGCGGAGCAAAAACATCATTCCGTTTGCGGACATAAATATATGAAAGCAATGAATGAGGATAAACCCAGCAAATTGGCGAAGCCGTTATCTATGGCGGTTTAAATTTTGTTAAGGGAAAAGCGAACCGAAAAAAGCAAGACTAAAGGGCGACAGAGCATCGCCTTTCAGTCTTGCTTTTCTTGTTCTTTTAGCAATTCTTCGAAAGATACATTGAAAATTTTTCGCAAGGCAATCAGTTCAATGTCTGTTACAAATCTTTGCCCGCTTTCGATTCGCTGAATTGCATTTTTGTCAACATCAATGCCTAACAGTTGCAATTTTTCAGCCAAAATTCTTTGCGACATTTTAGGAACGGCATTTTTCCTTAATTGATATACCGTTTCCCCGCATATATTGTTTCTGCCGGTTTGGGTTTTATTCTTAAACATAATATCACCTTTTTGACATTTAGTGCTTGACAAAATCATTATATGCAAATATAATTTAAGAATGACATTCAGTGAATGTCAAAAGGAGGAAATAACAATGAGAAAAGCAATAGGAATTATATTTATCGTATCACTTATGTTGATGCTGGCTGCCTGCGGCGAGGTTACGGTTGTTACAGATAACACGCAAACACAGACGCTTCCGGTAGAAAACGCAGAAAATGAACCGGACACTTCTACGGAAGTGGAAACTGTAGAAACAGTGGAATGGAAACAGTTCCTACAAGAATATGAGGCGTGGGTAGACGACTATATTTCTATCGTAAAGAAATATGAAGAGAACCCAACAGATATGACAATACTAACCGATTATATGGAAATGTTGTCTAACCTGACACAGTGGACCCAAAAAGCAGACAACATTCAGGGAAGCATTTTAGATACAAATGAGGCTTTGGAATATTCCAAGGAAATGTTACGAATTGCCGGCAAACTCGCCGAAGTTGGTCAATAATGCAAGCGCGGGCGAGGAGTGGTGTTTATGCGAAGTAAAACACTTTTAACAACCAATATTTTAGCATCGCTATATACGTTTGTGATGGCGTGGTTTTTTATCGGTTTGCAGATTGTTGACGGCGGCGGAAACAGCATTATCAACGCCGTAGGCGGCGCGCTGGAAGGCTTATTTGGGATTATCCATATGAACCTGGCGATAACAAACTATTTGTATGTGATTGGTATTTTAATGTTGGTACATACTGGCGTGTTTGTGGTTGGAATGATTTTTTCGTGGGTTTCCTATGCAAACAAGAGCAACATTTTGGCAACAGTTGCCGCTGTTGTATTTTTAATCGGCACAGGTTGTGCGCCGGTGTTAATTGTTTTTGGTCTGCCGATTACAGCGCTTACATTTATAGGCGCTATCAATCAGGGGAAGATAAATAAAAAAGAAAACGGAGGAAACACAGATGGAAAATAACGCAACACAAGAGGTAAAAACAAAGTTTTGTAAGCATTGCGGCGGGAAAATCCCGGAAGATGCTGTTTTGTGTACCCATTGCGGAAGACAGGTAGAGGAAATTAAATCCCAATCCCAGCAACCCAGCATCGTTATCAACAACGACAATAACAACGTTAATTCCAACACCAACATGAACCAAAACGCAATGGCGGGATATGCAAGACCGAAAAACAAATGGGTTGCACTTCTCTTGTGCCTGTTTTTGGGCTTTGTCGGTGGACATAAATTCTACGAAGGAAAAGCCGGAATGGGCGTGCTGTATATTTTCACAGCAGGGTTATTTGGCATCGGTGTGATTATTGATTTTATTACGATTTTGTTTAGACCGAATCCGTATTTTGTTTATTAAAGGAAAATGAAAACCCCTTTCTTGCCGGCGCACATTTGTGGACCGGCGGAAGAAAGGCAGCCCCCTTAGGGGGCTGCCTTTTTTATTTGGCGTTTTCCTCTTGTCATGAATGCGGTTCGGTGCTATAATGAACAAAATTCTTTAGAAAGGGGAAAGACAGTATGACAGAAGAACTGAAGAACATGGTTGGTGCGGGGGAAACGATTTTATATGAGGGAAAGCCTAATAAAAAATGTTTCTTATTTGAAAGCATTTTTAACCCGCTTTTACCGGTTGCGATCATTTGGGCAATTTTTGATATGTCCTTTTTGGGCGCAGGGTTAAAAACAGCCAACATGGTTATGGTTCCGTTCCTGTTGGTGCATATGATGCCGGTTTGGATATATTTAGCCGGTGTAATTTTCTCTTTTCGGAAGTATAAAAACACATATTATATTGTAACAGACCACGCCGTATACATTTCCGGAGGCGTTTTCGCAATGAATCTGGAAGTGAAAACTTTTGCGGAATTATCCCGGGTAAATTTGCACCGGGGTCTGTTTGACCAGATGTTCCATGTGGGAGATGTGGTGATTACCACCAATCAATTCACCCGGAAGAACCAGCCTGCGGTAATGGGAATTAACAGCATTTCCGATTATTCCCGGGTGTACAAATTGGTTCAGAAACTGCAAAAAGACATTTATGCCGATACTATGTATCCCAACGATTTAAGACCGGAAGAAAACCACGGATATAAAACAAAATACAAAGGCTAAACAGAGTCGAGCCCCCAGAATTTCCCTGGGGGCATTTTCTTTACAACCGCCGGTGGATGTGGTATAGTGAAAAAAGAAAAAACAAGGAGTGTGTGGTATGCATATTGCCGGATTACAAAAGATGACGCTGCTGGATTTCCCCGGACGGGTAGCCTGCACTGTGTTTTTGCAAGGGTGCAATTTCCGATGCCCCTTTTGCCATAACAGTTCTCTCCTCCCGGCTGCCGGAGAAGTGCTGATGGAAGATACGGAACTGCTGGCTTTTTTGAAAAAACGAAAAGGCCTTTTAGACGGCGTTTGCGTCACCGGGGGAGAACCTACATTACAGAAGGAATTGCCCCAACTGCTCAAGGCAATCAAAGAACTGGGATATGCCGTGAAATTAGACACCAATGGCGGACGCCCCCAAGTCTTGCGGGAGGTTGTGGAAGCCGAGGTGGTGGACTATGTAGCGATGGACATTAAAAACAGTCCCGCCCGGTACGGACAGACCGCAGGCAATACGGCGCTGCTTCCGGGCGTTACGGAGAGCATCCGGTTTTTGCTTTCGGACAAAGTGGACTACGAACTGCGGACAACCGTAGTGGAAGGTCTTCACGATGAAACCTCCATTTTGGAAATGGGCCAATGGATACAAGATATAGGGGGGAAGAAAGCAAAACGCTGGTATCTCCAGTCCTATATGGACCGGGATAGCGTGTTAACACCGGGATTATCTGCGCCTACAGAGGAAAAAATGCAGCAATATGCTGAAATTTTAGCGCCGTTTGGAGAGTTGGTGAGCCTTCGCGGTGTGGAATAAGCACAATATATTGTGTTTTGAAATATTTTTTTGCCACAACATATTGACATTTTGAAAAAACAGAAGTATAATACAGGCACTGTCGCGAATTTGTGCAGCAGTGTCTGTATTTTTATAAATAGGAGGAAGAAAGATGTATCAAGTACAAAAGAGAGACGGCAAAGTTGTGGAGTTTGATATCTCCAAAATCAGTGCCGCTATGATGAAAGCCTTCGATGCCGTGGGCAGAAATTATCACCCCAGCATTATTAATCTTTTATCTTTACAGGTTTGCGCCGATTTTGAGCCGCGGATTGAAGATGGTAAGGTGGCAGTGGAAGACGTGCAGGACAGCGTGGAACGGGTTTTGTCCGCCGCGGGTTATGCCGATGTTTCCAAGGCCTACATTCTCTACCGGAAACAGCGTGAAAAGGTTCGTAACGTCAATTCTGCCCTCCTTAACTATAAGGACCTGGTTGATGACTATTTGAAAATCAATGACTGGCGTGTAAAAGAGAACTCTACCGTTACATACTCCGTTGGTGGTTTGATTCTCTCCAACTCCGGTGCGATTACCGCAAACTACTGGCTGTCTGAAATTTATGACCAGGAGATTGCAGAAGCCCACCGCAGCGCCGCTATCCACATTCACGACCTGTCTATGCTCACCGGTTACTGCGCCGGCTGGAGTTTGAAGCAACTGATTCAGGAAGGCCTGGGCGGCGTTCCCGGCAAGATTACCTCTTCCCCGGCAAGCCACTTGTCCACCTTGTGTAATCAAATGGTGAACTTCCTGGGCATTATGCAGAATGAATGGGCAGGCGCTCAGGCGTTCTCCTCTTTCGATACGTATCTTGCTCCCTTTGTTAAGGTAGACAACCTGACACAGAAGGAAGTTAAGCAGTGCATCCAATCCTTCATTTACGGCGTAAACACGCCCTCCCGTTGGGGCACTCAGGCGCCTTTCTGCAACATCACCTTGGACTGGACTGTGCCTAACGACCTGAAAGACCTGCCGGCTATCGTTGGCGGCAAGGAAATGGACTTCACTTACGGCGACTGTAAGAAGGAAATGGATATGGTCAACAAGGCCTTCATTGAGATTATGATTGAAGGCGATGCCAATGGCCGTGGCTTCCAGTACCCCATTCCCACTTACTCCATCACCCGTGACTTTGACTGGAGCGAAACCGAGAACAACAAACTCCTGTTCGAGATGACCGCAAAATACGGCACACCTTACTTCTCCAACTACATCAACTCCGATATGGAGCCTTCCGATGTGCGTTCTATGTGCTGCCGTCTGCGTCTGGATTTGCGTGAGCTGCGTAAAAAGTCCGGCGGCTTCTTCGGCTCCGGCGAATCCACCGGCTCTATCGGCGTTGTCACC
>JAZOXE010000078.1:0-3717 GCA_045659525.1 Faecousia sp.
AAAAACGCTGGAAAACTTAACTGCCCGTTTTAAGGAAATTGACAAAATTGCAGAATACAATCAGGCAAAGGTTATATCTGCTATGCAGAAGAACCGGGTTTCCGCCGCCTGCTTTGCCGCAACCTCCGGATACGGATATGACGATGTAGGTCGGGATAATTTGGAGCGTGTTTATGCTGATGTATTTCATACCGAAGCGGCACTGGTTCGGCCGCAAATCACCTGCGGCACCCACGCCCTGACCGTTGCTCTGTCTGCCAACCTTTTACCCGGCGATGAACTACTTTCTCCGGTCGGACTCCCCTACGATACACTGCAAGAAGTTATCGGAATTCGCGACAGCGCCTGCTCTTTGAAAGAATACGGTGTTTCTTACAGTCAGGTTGATTTATTGCCTGACGGAACATTTGATTATGAAAACATCCGAAAAGCCATTCACTCCAAAACAAAAATGGTTACCATACAGCGGTCAAAAGGCTATGCCACCCGCCCCACGTTTTCCGTGAAGCAAATCGGAGAATTGATTGCCTTTGTAAAATCCGTAAAGCCGGACATTATCTGTATGGTGGATAATTGTTACGGTGAGTTTGTGGAAACCATTGAACCGTCTGACGTGGGCGCAGATATGGTTGTTGGCAGTTTAATCAAAAACCCCGGCGGCGGTCTTGCCCCCATCGGCGGATATATCTGCGGCACAAAAACCTGCGTAGACAGATGTGCCTACCGTTTATCTGCGCCGGGATTAGGACAGGAAGTTGGCGCGAATTTAGGGTTGATGCCCTCCCTCTATCAAGGTTTCTTTCTTGCGCCCACTGTAGTAGCCGGCGCAGAAAAAGGCGCAATCTTTGCCGCCAATCTTTATGAGCCATTGGGTTTTCACTGCGTGCCAAACGCCACAGAAAGCCGCCACGACATCATTCAGGCTGTGGAACTGGGCAGTGAAGAAGGTATGATTGCCTTTTGTAAGGGAATTCAAGCCGCCGCGCCGGTGGATTCCTTTGCTACCCCAATGCCTTGGGAAATGCCGGGATATAATGATAAGGTCATTATGGCCGCCGGCGCATTTGTTCAGGGCTCTTCCATCGAACTTTCTGCAGACGGCCCTATCCGTCCTCCCTACGCCGTTTATTTTCAAGGCGGTCTTACCTGGTATCACGCAAAAATGGGCATATTAATGAGCCTGCAGGAACTGATAAACGCAGATCTGATATCATTATAAAGGAGATATAAATATGAGTTGGTTTTGGTTTTCTATTATCGCGTTACTTTGCTGGTCCGGTTCTGATTTCTTTTCTAAAATCGGTTGCCGAGACAATCGTGACAAATATAGCCATTTAAAAATGGTTATGGCCGTGGGCGTCGTAATGGGTATTCACGCCGCCTACGAAATTTTTGTCGGCGGTGTAAGCATCAGTTGGGATGTGATTATTACATACCTTCCGGTTTCTTTGCTGTATATCCTATCTATGACTATGGGATATGTGGGACTTCGGTACATTGAACTTTCCATTTCCTCGCCTATTTGTAATGCTTCCGGCGCGTTGGTTGCCATTATTGCCATCGTTTCCGGTACAGCGGATTCTATGGAACCTATGCAATATTTGGCAATCGCCTTTGCCTGCATCGGCGTGATTGGACTTGGATTTGTAGAAGCATACGAAGATGATGAACTCCGGAAGAAACGGCAACAAGCCTCCAATTTTAAGTATGCAAAATCCTGGCTTGCTTTGGCGCTTCCCATTGCCTACTGTCTATTGGATGCCGCCGGTACTTTTGCAGATGATTTGGTGCTGGAAACCCTTAATGAAGATTCTGCAAACGTAGCCTACGAACTGACATTTTTAGCCGCCGGTATTGTGTCGTTTATTTTCCTCTTGGTTAAAAAGCAAAGATTTTTGCCGAAAGCGGAAGGTCCAAAGTATATTGGCGCTATCTTTGAAACAGCCGGACAACTGGCGTATATCTACGCCCTTGCCTCCGGCGAATCTGCGCTGGCTGCGCCGATTATTTCTTCTTATTGCCTCGCCTCTGTTCTCTGGAGTCGATTATTCCTGAAAGAAAAATTAAGTTGGAAACACTACGGTTGCATTGCCATTACAATTTTAGGCATTGTAATCATGGGTATTTACGATATGTAAAAAAGTAATAGCGGGACTTCCCACTGGGATGTCCCGCTATATTTTTAGAATGTTGCAACTTCTTCATCCGCAGGTTCGGCAGATTATACCGAAATTGCCGTAAGGACCGGACCTAATTCCCCCTGATAAAGATAATGGTTTTCTGCAGAAATTCTCGCTTTTACTGTCACCCATTCTCTCGGAGTCAATTTTTTAGAATCTGCGTAATTGCAGGGAATTCCGCAAAACTGAATATCGTCCACACAACAGGTCATTACAAATCTGCCGGGAGCAAACATATTGTTTTTCTCGCGCCGCAAAAGTGCAACTTGTCCCTTAAACATTACAACCTTGCCATCATACTTTGCCGGTTCTTCCGTCACATCACGGTAAAACAGGGCATAGTCTTCATCTTTAATCTCAATCATCGATGCATGAATATCAAAGGGCAGCGGGTCCTCGATTTCATCAAAGGCAGTTGTGCCGTCTGTGTAATCATATAGAATGTCCATTTTACGATTTGCCGCGCGCACCAGTTTATGAAGTGGCATAGTGTCCTCGCCGGGTTTTAAACGGTTAAACACAACCATTTGTCCGCCAACCAGTTTGTCCATTACCAAATTGCGCATATTGGCATTATAAGAAACAAAAGTGGTGGCATCGGCAAACATCACTTCTTGGGCAACAACCCAATCCTCCGGAAAACGACTGTATAGGTCGCCCACCAGTTGCATGCCGTTCAATTCCGCTACAATACGCTGCGCCTTGTATTTTTTAGCCAGTGACTGCAGTGTTTTTGTGCTTACAGTCTGTTGGTCCAGCACTTCCATAAACACATTTTGATGGGGATAGGTAGAAAAATCGTATTCCTCCTCCCCCTCTTCAAAAACCAATAACAGCGTCCGTTCACCGGCATTGAAGCGAGAATCTTCTAAAGTTTCTTGAATAAACTTTGTCTTCCCGGAATCTAAAAAACCGGTGAAAACATATACCGGTATCTGTACCATAATTGCTCCTTATACGCCAAAGATTTTTTTAATTGCATCCTCATTGAGTTGCGCGCCGATTACACAGATTTTTCCCGTAACCGCAGCATTGCCACTACGAATATTTTGTTCACCGGGAACATAATCAAAATGAAGCCAACCGCCGTCACTGCAGGGCACCACGCCCTTTGCCCGGAGAATAAATCCATACTCTTTTGTATCCAATGCATTAAGTGCGTTTTTAATGTCTTCTGCAGAGAATGTGTTCACGGTTTCCACACCCCAAGAAGTAAACACCTCATCTGCGTGGTGATGGCCGTGATGGTGTCCGCAGCAGTGATGCTCTTCTTCATCGTGATGGTGGTGACCGCAGCTGTGGTGTTCCTCTTCCTCATGATGGTGGTGACCGCAGCAGTGGTGTTCCTCTTCATCGTGATGGTGGTGGCCACAGCAGTGGTGTTCTTCCTCCTCATGATGGTGGTGACCGCAGCAGTGGTGTTCTTCCTCCTCATGATGGTGGTGGCCGCAGCAGTGGTGTTCTTCCTCCTCATGATGATGGTGACCGCAGCAGTGGTGTTCTTCCTCCTCATGATGATGGTGACCACAGCAGTGGT
>JAZOXE010000079.1:0-3032 GCA_045659525.1 Faecousia sp.
CCTTTGCTCCGTGCGCTTGGTATGGATATATACTTATTTTGCGGCTCATCGCAGTTTGGGTGTGCTTTATTATTCGTACCCCCTATCCTGGGCAGCAACACTTTTACTTAATACGGTGCTGTTTGTCTGTATTTTTCGCAAATACCGAAGTGATAAAACCCATTGGGGATAACCGCAGAATACTTTGCAAATAAGTTTTTGAGAGGCATATCGGTTTATGGAACTTACTTTTAAGACTTTTCTGATTGTCTGTCCGCTGCTGTTTTTGGCTGGACTTGTAGATGCAATTGGCGGTGGCGGTGGGCTTATCTCGCTGCCTGCGTATTTAATTGCAGGACTTCCACCCCATATGGCAATTGCTACCAACAAAATGTCTTCAACTTGCGGCACAGCCCTTACAACTTTTCGCTTTATCAAGAACAAATTAATCGATTTTAAATTGGCAATACCAACGGTTATTGCGGCCTTTTTGGGTTCTTCCTTGGGCGCAAATTTTTCTCTACTGGTAAGCGAAAACGTAATGCTATATGTGATGATTGCGGTTTTGCCGATTTGCGCATTCTTAGTGTTAAATAAAAAACTTTTCCGGGATGGCGGGGAAGATGCTGTTATACGGGATAAGCGTACTTATATCATTGCCACTGTGGCGGCGTTGATTATCGGTATATACGATGGTTTCTATGGCCCCGGCACGGGAACGTTTTTGATTATTGCCTTTACTATCTTCACAAAATTGAATATTAAGTCTGCCAATGCCCAGGCAAAAATCATTAATTTAACGTCTAATATTACTTCGTTGGTTGTGTTCTTAATCAACGGTGAAGTGCTCCTAACGATCGGATTGGCTGCGGCAGCGTGCAATATGCTTGGCGGATATATCGGCGCAGGGCTGGTTATGAAAAACGGTGCCAAAATTGTAAAACCCAGTATCATCTTTGTGCTCTGTTTACTGACTCTGAAGTTGCTGATAGATAAATTCTGATTTTATAAGAAACAAAAGCCCCGAAGGACAATACTCCATAAGGAAGTGTTGCCTTTCGGGGGATTTGTTTAAGATGAAGATGCATAAAGATTTGCGGTAGATTGAAAGAAAAATTTCTTTATGATATGGTAAAAACGAAAAAGCAGAATTTAAGTCTTCTGAAATATCGATGTTACGAATCGTGTCACCGATGTGAAAGAACGATTCTTTGATTTTGTTGCGCTCTCTTGTAGGATAAAACTGCTGAAAGGCAATATGAAAGCCCAAGGAGAAAATGAAAATGAAAGAAACGGGAAAAAGAAAAATATTGATCGGGTTTGTGTTTCTTACTGCTTTTGCAATATTTACCATACTTGTGCAAACTGTTGATGTAAAACCGCTGGGAGTAAATGGAACCAATATTGGTTTTTCTACCATTAATTGTATGATTCACAAACTGTCAGGTGTCAATATGACACTATATACCATTACCGACTGGGCTGGGTTTGTTCCAATATTTGTGGCATTTTCATTTAGTATTGTGGGACTTGCGCAACTGATTAAAAGGAAAAGCCTTATTAAAGTAGATGCTGACATTCTGATTTTAGGCGGATATTACATTGTCATAGCAACGCTTTATGTTGTATTTGAAATGATTCCCGTCAATTATAGACCCATACGGATAAACGGATTTGTGGAAGCGTCCTATCCATCGTCAACCACTCTTTTGGTTATGAGTGTGATGCTGACGTTTGCGGAGCAAATTTGCCGCAGAGGGAAAACCGGTATCGTAAAAACAACGGCATATTTATTAATCACCTTGTTTTCGATGTTTATGGTCGCGGGAAGACTTGTTTCAGGTGTTCACTGGTTAACGGATATTTTAGGCTCCGTGATAATGAGTGTAGGCCTATATTACATTTATAAAGGACTTGTTTTAATCTTCAGCAAGAAAGTATGATTGGAGTGGAAACCTTGGAATTTGGTGAAAAACTGCAAAGTTTAAGAAAGGGTAAAGGACTTACCCAAGAAGAATTGGCAGAAAATCTTTATGTATCAAGGACGGCGGTTTCAAAATGGGAATCCGGCAGAGGATATCCAAGTATTGATTTAATAAAGGAAATTGCCTCCTTCTTTTCGGTTACAATTGATGAACTGCTGTCAAGTGAGAAAATTCTGACTCTTGCAGAAAAAGAAAATAGAAGAAACATTCAGAAAATGTGCAATCTGCTTTTTGGTATTGTGGATTTGTTTACACTGACACTGGTTGTACTGCCCCTTTATCCGAATACGGTAAATGACTATATTTTTTCGGTAAACTTACCCAGTTTTACAGAAATCTCATCATTCAGCATACAAGTATATTGGACTGTTTTTCTTGCGCTGATTGCATTGGGTACCTTAAAAATTGTGCTGACACAGTTAAACATTCAAAAAGGACAAAACTCGGCAATGTGGTGTTCAATGGTATTAGGTGTGTTGGGGGTGCTGTTGCTGATTCTAACGCGGCAAGTATATGCAACAATCGTAATTTTTGCGCTTTTAACCATAAAGTTCATTCTATATATAAAATATGCTAAGATATAAATCGGATTTTATTTAACATTGCAAAAGCAAAAGAACCCCCGAAACCGTCTTTGGTTTCGGGGGTTGTAGTTTATAAAGATAAAGCAGATTATCTCTTGGAGAACTGGGGAGCGCGACGAGCGGCTTTCAAGCCGTACTTCTTTCTTTCCTTCATTCTCGGGTCACGAGTCAGGAAACCGGCAGCCTTCAAAGTTGCGCGGTATTCGGGGTTCAGAGTCAGCAGAGCGCGGGAGATGCCGTGACGAATAGCGCCGGCCTGACCGGAAACACCGCCGCCTGCAACGGAAACAACTACGTCAACCTTACCAACCATATCGGTGGTAACCAGGGGCTGACGAACAACCAGTTTCAGAGTGTCCAGACCAAAGTAATCGTCGATATCGCGGCCGTTAATGATAATGGAACCGGTGCCGTTTTCGTATACACGAACGCGGGCAACGGAGGACTTACGGCGGCCGGTGCCGTAGTTATACTTCTTCTTGCT
>JAZOXE010000080.1:0-4251 GCA_045659525.1 Faecousia sp.
GATTTTTTGGAGAGGTATTCTTTCTTTGCCAGGATGTCCTTAACGGTATCGCAGCAAACCTTTGCTTCCAGGTTGGCAACCAAAGCCTTGGTAGCGGACTTGTTGGCTTCACCATCATTGAAGGTGTCAAGCCAAGCCTGACAAGCAGCCTTGCGCTCGTCGTTGCAGGTTTCTTCCATAACCTTGCGAACTTTGTTAGCCAGGGATTCCCGGATAACAGCTTGAGCAGTATACATACCCAGACCGTGTTCTGCGTTATCTTCAAATAGGGAGTTAGCCCATGCAGGACCGTGACCGTCAGCATTTACGGTGTAGGGAGAGGTAGCAGCAGGACCGCCCCAGATGGAAGAACAACCGGTGGCGTTGGAAATATACATACGGTCACCAAACAGTTGGGTAACCAGACGTGCGTAAGAAGTTTCGGCACAGCCTGCGCAGGAGCCGGAGAACTCAAGCAGAGGCTTGCGGAACTGACTGCCCTTAACGGAGTTGTCTTCCATTTCCGGCTTTTGAGCAACCTTGGAAACCATATAGTTGAAGACATCCTGCTGTGCCAGTTCTGCTTCTTGAGGCACCATAGTAATAGCCTGAGTGGGACATACGCCTACGCAGACACCGCAACCCATACAATCCAGAGGAGAAACGGCCATGGTGTAGGTGTAAACACCCTTGCCCTTTCCAGCCTTGACCGGAACAGTCCGGGTGGCGGCAGGCGCTGCAGCGGCTTCAGCCTCGGTCAGCGCAAAGGGACGGATGGTTGCGTGGGGACATACGTAAGCACAGTTGTTACATTGGATACATTTTGTTTCATCCCAGTGAGGAACCGTAACCGCAACACCGCGCTTTTCGTAAGCGGAAACTCCCAAGGGGAATTGACCGTCTTCCAAATTAGCAAAGGCGGAAACAGGCAGGCTGTAGCCGTCCATCTTGCCAACGGGAGTGAGGATGTTCTTGGCAACCGCAACAGTAGCGGCAGGACCTTCCAGATTCAGTTCAATAGCCTTGACTTCAGCATTTGCCCAGTCAGCGGGAACATCAATCTTAACATAGGCGGTAGCGCCGGCGTCGATAGCGTTCCAGTTGGCGTCAACAACATCGCGGCCTTTCTTCAGGTAGGAGGCTTCGGCAGCAGACTTCATATAGCCAATGGCTTCCTCACCGGGCATAACATTTGCCAGAGAGAAGAATGCAGACTGCAAAATGGTGTTAGTGCGCTTGCCCATACCAACCTTAATAGCCAGGTCGATAGCGTTGATAGTGTACAGTTGGATGTTGTTTTCCGCAATGTAACGCTTGGAAGCAGCATCCAGGAGGTGCGCAAGTTCTTCAGCGCTCCACTGACAGTTAATCAGGAATACACCGCCGGGTTTAACGTCCTGAACAATCTTAAAGCCCTTAGTGATGTAAGAGGGATTGTGGCAGGCAACAAAGTCAGCCTTGTTGATGTAGTAGGGAGACTTGATGGGCTTGTCACCGAAACGCAAGTGAGAAACGGTAACACCGCCGGTCTTCTTGGAGTCGTACTGGAAGTAAGCCTGTACGTACTTGTCGGTGTGGTCACCAATAATTTTGATGGAGTTCTTGTTGGCACCAACAGTGCCGTCGCCGCCCAAGCCCCAGAACTTGCACTCGATGGTGCCTTCTGCGGCAGTGTTGGGGGAGGGCTTTTCTTCCAAAGAAAGGTTGGTCACATCGTCAACAATACCGATGGTGAATTCATGCTTGGGTGCATCCTTTGCCAGTTCTTCATAAACGGCAAATACGGAAGCAGGGTGGGTGTCTTTAGAACCCAAACCGTAACGACCGCCAATAACGGTAACGTCGTTGCGGCCGGCTTTTGCCAAAGACATCACAACATCCTGGTAAAGGGGTTCACCCTGAGAACCGGGTTCTTTGGTACGGTCCAGAACGGCAATCTTCTTTACACTTGCGGGGATAGCGGCAAGCAGATGCTTTGCGCTCCAGGGACGGAACAGACGGACTTTTACAAGACCGACTTTCTCACCGTGGGCGTTAAGGTAGTCGATGACTTCTTCTGCAACGTCGCAGAAAGAACCCATACATACGATTACCCGGTCAGCATCTTCCGCGCCGTAGTAGTTAAACAGTTGATAGTTGGTGCCCAGTTTGTTGTTGACTTTTGCCATGTACTTTTCAACAACTGCAGGCATAGCATCGTAGTACTTGTTGCAAGATTCACGGTGCTGGAAGAAAATGTCGTCATTTTCGTGGCTGCCACGCATTGCAGGGCGCTCCGGGTTCAGGGAGTGCTTACGGAAAGCATCCACAGCGTCCATATTAGTCATTTCTTTCAGGTCTTCATAGTCCCAAATCGCAACTTTCTGGATTTCGTGAGAAGTACGGAAACCGTCGAAGAAGTTGATAAAGGGAACGCGGCCTTCAATGGTAGCCAGGTGAGCAACAGCAGACAGATCCATAACTTCCTGTACGTTGCTTTCTGCCAACATAGCGAAACCGGTCTGACGGCAGGCATAAACGTCGGAGTGGTCACCGAAGATGTTCAGCGCTTGAGCAGAAACGGTACGGGCAGAAACGTGGAAAACGGAGGGCAGCAATTCACCGGCAATTTTGTACATATTGGGGATCATCAGCAAAAGGCCTTGAGAAGCCGTATAAGTAGTGGTCAAAGCACCAGCGGCCAAAGAGCCGTGAACAGTACCTGCGGCACCGGCTTCGGACTGCATTTCAACAACCTTAACTGTGTCACCGAAAATGTTTTTACGGCCGGCAGCGGACCACTGGTCAACATAGTCGGCCATGGGGCTGGAGGGAGAAATGGGGTAGATGCCAGCTACTTCTGTAAAGGCGTAACTGACGTGGGCGGCGGCAGTGTTGCCGTCCATAGTTTTAAATTTTCTTGCCAAAATAAAATACCTCCTAAAGTATTAAATCATAGTCCTCACTACTATATCACTTTTTTCACTGTTTGTAAAGGGATTTTCCCTGCAATTTCACGGAAAATCGAGGGAAAAACTTATGGAAATTTTGGTTTTTGGAGCCCTTTGTAGAAAAGAAGAATTTCCGGAAAAAAAGAATTGAGTTTTCTGCGTAATTGGAGTATGATAAAGAAAATATGCGCCGTCAGAAAAAAGGGGAGAAGAAAATGATTTGCAGTATTCATACCATGGGCGTAAGCGGAATAGAGGGCAATCATATTGTTGTGGAATGTTATATTTCCAACGGTCTGCCCGGGTTTGATATTGTCGGACTTCCCGACGCGGCGGTGAAAGAAGCCAGAGAGCGGGTGCGCGCCGCGGCAAAAACCAGCGGTATGAAATTTCCTGCCAGCCGAATAACGGTGAATTTAGCACCGGCAAACGTGAAAAAGGTAGGCACCCACTATGATCTGCCCATACTTTTGAGTATTCTCTGTGCCACCGGCGCGGTGCGCAGACCGAAGTCCACCACTGCCGTTATCGGTGAAGTGAGCCTTGACGGAAAAATCCGGCCGGTGGCGGGAATCCTGCCTATGGCCATCGCGGCAAAGAAAGCGGGAATGCAAAGTTTGTTTGTGCCTGCGGAGAATGCGGCAGAAGCCACATTGTCCCGAGGCCCTGCCATATACCCGGTTAAAACAGTGCGGGAACTTTTGGATGCGCTGAACGGAGAGGCCACATTGGAAGAAGAACCGATTTGGGTGCCGGAACACCGAGATGAGACACTTTTGGATTTTAAAGATGTGGTAGGCCAGGAAAATGCCAAGCGAGCATTGGAAGTTGCGGCGGCAGGCAGTCACAATGTTTTGTTGATCGGTCCTCCCGGTTCCGGCAAGAGTATGCTAAGCAAACGGTTGCCCTCTATATTGCCGGATATGACTTGGGAGGAATCCTTGTCTGTTTCTCAACTGTATTCCGTTATGGGGCTTTTGGACGCAAAGAATCCCTTAATGCAAAACAGACCGTTTCGCGCGCCCCACCATACGGTCTCTAATGCAGGTCTTGCCGGCGGTGGAACAAACCCGAAACCGGGAGAAATCTCGCTTGCCCACAACGGCGTTTTGTTCTTGGATGAACTTCCGGAATTTCGCCGAGATACTTTGGACATGATGCGTCAGCCTTTAGAAGATGGTCAGGTTACCATTTCCCGGGTATCCGGAACGGTGTCATACCCGGCAGATTTCATGTTGGTTTGCGCTATGAACCCGTGCAAATGCGGCTACTATGGTGATCCGTCCGGAAAATGCTCCTGTTCAGAGTATGCGGTCCAAAATTATCGCAGTCGGATATCCGG
>JAZOXE010000081.1:0-11826 GCA_045659525.1 Faecousia sp.
ATGAAGCGGCTGCAGACCATCAAGGAGCGTATGAATACTATCCTTGCGGAAAACACCGGCAAGTCCATTGAGGAAGTCACCGCCGCCTGCGAGCGGGATAACTTTATGACAGCCCAGGAGGCTCTGGACTTTGGTTTGATCGATCAAATCGTTCAGCGCCACTAAAATATTTGAAAGGCGGGACCGCTTTCATGGCGAAAAAAGAACAACAGTCTATCCGCTGCAGCTTCTGCGGAAAGCGGGAAACCCAGGTAGAGCGGCTTATTGCCGGTCCGGGGGTGTATATCTGCAGCGACTGCGTCCAGGCCTGCACCGAGCTGTTGGCTGATGAAGGCCGTGTAGACCAGCGTGGAAAGCTACGTCAGCCTGATCGGCTGCCTACTCCCATGGAGATCAAGCAGTACATGGACGGCTATATCATTGGCCAGGAGGAGGCGAAGATCGCCCTCTCCGTTGCCGTCTACAACCACTATAAGCGTGTTTATTTGGCCCAGGACAGCGAGGTGGAGCTGCAAAAGAGCAATATTCTGCTCCTTGGTCCCACCGGCAGCGGCAAGACCCTCTTTGCCCAGACTCTGGCCAAGATCCTCAATGTTCCTTTTGCCATTGCCGATGCCACTACCTTGTCCGAGGCCGGTTACGTTGGCGATGATGTGGAAAACATCCTGCTCAGACTGCTGCAGGCTGCGGACTTCGATATCGATCTTGCCGAGCACGGCATTATTTACATCGATGAAATGGATAAAATTGCACGCAAGAGCGAGAATACATCCATTACCCGGGATGTTTCCGGTGAGGGCGTACAACAAGCGCTTCTGAAAATATTGGAAGGTACAGTTGCCAATGTACCGCCTCAGGGCGGCAGAAAACACCCGCAACAAGAAACCATACCCATTGACACAACAAATATTCTTTTTATTTGCGGTGGCGCGTTTGATGGACTGGATAAAATAGTCGAAAAGAGAACCGACCGCTCCGCTATCGGCTTTGATTCTCCTGTTGAAAGCAAAAAGAACCGCGATGTCGGCAAACTCTTAGCCCAGACACAACCCCACGATTTGTTGAAATTCGGCATTATTCCGGAATTGGTTGGCCGTATGCCGGTAATCACTTGTTTAAAAGATTTGAAAACAGAAGACCTTGTAAGAATTTTGGTTGAGCCGAAAAATGCTCTGACAAAGCAATATCAGGCGCTGTTCGCTATGGATAATGTTACATTGGAATTCCAACCGAAAGCACTGGAATGTGTTGCACAAAAGGCTGTTGAGCGGCAGATCGGCGCTCGTGGTTTGCGGGCAGTTATGGAACAGATTATGACAAAAATTATGTATTTAATTCCGTCGGATTTGTCCATTAAGAAAGTTACCATTACCCCGGAAAGTGTTGATGGTAAAGACCCGAAAATTGTACGGGACGCAACAAACCCCCGTCCTAAAATCGGTGAAACAGCAAAAAAATAATGTTAAGGGGGTAGTTTCTACCCCCTTTGCCTTATCCTTTGGGAGGAGAACCCTATGCAAGAACAATTTACCGCCGGAAAATTACCGGTATTACCTCTGAGGGGCGTCGTTGTATATCCCGAACAGACGGTACATTTTGATGTTGGCAGAATGAAGTCTGTGCTGGCATTGGAATCCGCAATGAAAACAAATCAACTTTTACTTCTGTTGCCCCAAAAGAACCTGATTGATGACGATCCCGGATTCAAGCAACTGCATAACATTGGCACCGTAGTAAAAGTAAAACAGATATTAAAACCGCAAGGTGAGAGTATTCGCGTGCTGGTAGACGGCCTGTGTCGCGGTAAAATCTCCGATTATTTGCAGGCAGAGCCATTCCTTGCCGCAAATGTAGAAGCGATACCGATCACATCCGAACCAGACACTCTGCGCACGCGGGCATTACGGCGTCAAGCAAATTCTCTATATGATGCATATTTGGAATTGACGGAACGCCCCAGTCAAAGTGTTCAACTGCGCATGATGAGTAGTAACCGCTGCGGGTTTTTGGCCGATACTATTGCAGAAAATGCGGGATTTGAATATACTGACAAGGTAAAACTGCTTCATCAGATTAATCCTGTACGCAGACTTGAAAAAGTGCTCGCTTTATTGCATGAAGAGATACAAATGCTGGAACTGGAAACAGATATCCAGGAACGCACTCGTAGCATTATCAACCAAGAGCAAAAGGACTATTATCTGCGGGAACAGATAAAAGCAATTCGGGAAGAACTGGGCGAAGACGACGACCAAAACGAATTTGCTGAATACGAGAAAAAAGTACTTTCTCTGAACCTAAAAAGGGAGTCGGAAGAAAAAGTACTAAAAGACATTAAGCGGTTAAAGAAACAGCCTTTCGGTTCTGCGGAAGCATCTGTTCTTCGTAATTATTTGGACACCCTTTTGGAACTTCCATGGAACGACGGAACGAAAGAACGAGTGGATGTAGAGGCTGCAAGAAAAATACTGGATAAGGACCACTACGGACTTGAGAAAGTAAAACAGCGGATATTGGAAACCATTGCCGTTCGCAAACTGACGTCCAAAATGCCGCCGCAAATTATTTGTCTTGTAGGCCCTCCCGGTGTTGGTAAGACCTCTATTGCTTACTCCATTGCGAAATCGCTCAACCGCAAACTGGCGCGGATTGCACTGGGTGGGGTTCACGACGAAGCGGATATCCGTGGACATCGAAAAACCTACGTTGGCGCAATGCCCGGCAGAATTCTTGCGGCTTTGATTCAGGCGCAGTCCAATAACCCTATTTTGCTACTGGATGAAATTGACAAATTAGGTTCTGACCATCGCGGTGATCCCAGCGCAGCGCTTTTAGAAGTGTTGGACAGTGAGCAAAATCAGAATTACCGCGACCACTTCTTGGAGATTCCTTTTGATTTAAGCGATGTGATGTTTATCACAACCGCAAACACCTTGGATACCGTTCCCAGACCGCTTCTTGACCGTATGGAAGTAATCGAGTTGGGCTCTTATACCGACGAGGAAAAGCGTATGATTGCTATTAATCATCTGATTCCCAAACAACTAAAAAATCACGGTATTAAGAAAAGTCAACTAAAGATTACTCCCGACAGCATTTCGGAGATTATCCGTTGTTATACCCGGGAATCCGGCGTACGGCAATTAGAACGTTGTGTTGGTGAAATCTGCAG
The DNA here is from genome assembly GCA_045659525.1 of Faecousia sp. Taxonomy (GTDB): domain Bacteria; phylum Bacillota; class Clostridia; order Oscillospirales; family Oscillospiraceae; genus Faecousia. The sequence goes on from JAZOXE010000081.1 coordinate 3,173, forward strand.
AAAAGCCGGAATGCATTTGGTGTCTGGAACGGCAAACAAAATACAGATCTGCAGTAGTAATTTAGAAGAATATTTGGGTGTTCGTAAATATTTGCCTGATAGAATCCCCGCAACGGATCAGGTTGGTTTGGTTACCGGGCTTGCGTGGACAAGCGTTGGCGGCGAAGTGTTGGAAGTAGAAGTCAATGTTATGGACGGAAGCGGTAAATTAGAGATTACCGGAAATTTGGGTGATGTAATGAAAGAGTCTGTTCACGCGGCAATGAGTTACATCCGCGCTAACGCCCGCAAACTGGAGGTTCCGGAAGATTTCTATAAAACAAAAGACATCCACGTGCATTTCCCGGAAGGGGCTGTTCCCAAAGATGGCCCATCTGCCGGTATCACAATTTGCACTGCTATGGTTTCTGCTCTTACCGGCATCACGGTGCGCCGTGATGTGGCAATGACGGGAGAAATTTCAATCCGAGGCAGAGTGCTGCCCATTGGCGGTTTGAAGGAAAAAACGATGGCTGCGCTGCGTCACGGCATATCTACAGTGATCATACCGCAAGACAACGTAAAAGATTTGGAAGAAATTGACCAAATTGTCAGAAACCGCTTGAATTTTATCAGTGTTAATTCTGTCGATTCTGTTTTGAACACCGTTCTGAACCGAAAACAAGAATTTTCACCTACCGTATTTCAAAACATTCCCGATTCCTTGAAAACAAAGCCAAAAAAATCGGAAATTCGTCAGTGAGGCTTATTATGAATTTCAATAATGTTGATTTCTTGATTTCAGCTGCGACTCCCGCGCAATTCCCGCCGAAAAGGCTGCCAGAAATCGCTTTCGCTGGTAAGTCAAACGTGGGAAAATCTTCGGTCATTAACCGTATTTTGCAACGTAAGAATTTTGCAAGAGTTGGAGATAAGCCCGGAAAAACAATCCACGTCAACTATTTTACAGTGGACAGTAAGTGTTATTTCGTTGATTTGCCTGGATATGGTTACGCCAAAGTCTCTCAAAAAGAGAAGGAACGTTGGGGCAAACTGATGGAAACCTACTTTTCTTTTAGCCGAATCGACCTGGGAATTTTAATCGTGGATGCCCGCCATGCACCTACGGCAAATGACGTTACAATGGCAAACTGGTTTTTGCAAAGCGACTGTCCTTTTATTGTTGTTGCCAACAAATTGGACAAACTAAAAAAAGGCGAGATAGAGGGCAATCTGCAAGTAATTCGACAGACGCTTTCCTTGCCGGAAGACACGGTTCTGATTCCTTTTTCTGCGGAAAAGGGCACAGGCAGGGAAGAACTGATTGGTTACATCCTAAACACAACAAAATAAAAAATAAGGCTTCATTTTGAAGCCTTATTTTTTATAACTTTTTCTTCGCCTTTTTAAGGGCGGTTGCTAATTGGTCCGGGCAGGAAGTGGATTTCGGCCCACAATGGATACCGTCTAACCGCTGAATAACTTCTTCAATATCCATACCTTCCACCAAAGAGGCAATTCCTTGGAGATTGCCGTTACATCCGCCGATAAACTGAACATTTTTTAGTTTGCCGTCTTCAATATCAAAAAGAATTTGCCGTGAGCAAGTTCCTTGTGTCTTATATTCAAACTGCATAGTTTATTCCTTTCTGTTTTTTCTTTTATTATACGGTAAAACCTCTTATCTTTCAAGAAGAATTATCAAAGAAATTCAGGTTATCCTATTAAAAAAAGGAGGAGTCTAACTATGAATGACAATAACGATTCTAAAATGATGCAAGAAGAAAGGGAACAAGTGGTTGAACTGGGTTCTGACCTGACAAAAAGCAAAAAGGGGAATATCTATACCCTGACTATTATTGGGCAGATAGAAGGACACCAAGTTCTTCCGGAAAATGCAAAAACGACAAAATATGAGCATATTTTGCCTCTTCTTGCGGGCATTGAAGAAAGTGACGAAATCGAGGGGTTACTTCTACTTCTTAATACTGTTGGCGGAGATATTGAAGCAGGCCTTGCCATTGCAGAAATGATTGCCGGAATGAAAAAGCCAACCGTTTCGCTTGTTTTAGGCGGGGGACACTCAATCGGAATACCGCTTGCTGTTTGTACAAAAAAGTCATTTATCACACCCACTGCCAGTATGACTGTTCACCCCGTCAGAATGACCGGTCTTGTGGTTGGGGCGCCTCAAACATTCCGATATTTCCAAAGAATTCAGGAACAAATTGCAGATTTTGTAACAGCAAACTCCGGCATATCTAAGGAATGTTTTGAAAAATATATGATGGCAACCGGCGAAATGGCAACGGATGTAGGTACAATTCTATATGGTAAAGAAGCGGTATCTTCCGGTTTGATAGATAAACTGGGAGGACTTAATGATGCGCTTACCACCTTGCACAAAATGATAGACAAAAGTAAACAGCGGAAGAAATAGTTTTTTTATAAAGAACACTGGTAATTTATTTCATTTTATGCTATAATGGGAAAAATAAAAGGGGAGGTGGGTTCTTTGGCATTTTTCCAATATCTAATATACGGTCTGGTTTCGGGATTTGCTGAATTGTTTCCCATCTCCGGCCCGGCCCATCAGTCATTGTTAAGAAAAATATTCGGTTGGAGTCAGGCGGAGCCAACCCTTGACTTGCTTATTCATATTGCCATATTGGCGGCAGTTTTTTACGGTTGCAAACCACTAATTGATGGCGTTCGAAAAAGTTTGTTTAATCCCCATCGTAACGCCAATACCAGAAAAAGGGAATATGATCTGCACTTAATCAAAACCGCATTTGTGCCTTTCGTTGTAGGACAAGTATTCCTGTTTGCAATATCAAAGTCAATAAGTTCCGAAGTTTGGATTTCTTTATTCTTAATACTCAATGGTATTGTTCTGATCGTTCCGGAGTATATGCGCCACAGTAACCGGGATGCCAGTATTATGTCCGGATTGGACGGCATCATAATGGGTATTAGCGCGTCCTTATCCGGTCTCACCGGTATTTCCCGAAACGGTGTTATCATGGCTTACGGCCTTGCAAGAGGTGTGGATAGAAAAATATCTCTGAACTGGGCTTTTTACTTAACGATCCCCGCACTGCTTCTTTACTGCATATTTGATATTGTCGATCTAATCGGCTTTGGTTTTGGCATCCAATCGTTCACATCATTTCTGTTATATCTTGTTTCTGCCATTGGTGCATTTTGCGGTGGATACCTCTCTTGTATGGCCTTGCGATTTATTGCCACAAACTCAACATATTCCGGGTTTGCCTTCTACTGCTGGGGGGCGGCGTTATTCAACTTTATTATTTATCTAATTGCGTAAGGGGTGATTCATATGGCAAATAAAAAACGAAAAACCCATGCTGAAAAGGCGGCATCCGCCGCAACACCAAAGAAAAAGAACAAGACAACAAAACAGCAGAAAAAGACAGCCGAAGTGAAGGAGAGAATAATTCCTATCCGGGCGATCTCCGCTACGATTTTCCTTGGCCTCTTTGTCTTATTTCTTGTGATATTCTTGGTTCCTGAAGGCGTTTTTATCAGGTTGTTCGAAAGCATCTTCTATGGGATTTTGGGCAAGGTTGGATTTATTGTATCAATCCCGGTTTTACTATATCTGTTTGTTATCCACGCGTTTAGCGCCGGCAGGCCGGTCAAAATGCGTTCTATTAGCCTGGGAATCTTTGTTTTGTGCATTGGCTGTATTGCCCATTTACGTATGAATCCGCAAAATTTATCCGGTGGCGTTCAAGTCATTGTAGATTTGTATAACGGCGGTATTGCCAATTACACCGGCGGTGTTCTCTGCGGCGGAATTGCAATGTTGCTTAAGTGGCTATGCGGGCCGGTAATTCCTTACATCATCTTGATTTTAGGCGGCATATTGGCCGTGTTGGGCGGTATGCAGATTACCATTCCCAGTATTATTCGTGCAATTCAAGAGCGTCCCAGAGCTGAATGGGAAAATAATACAGTAGAGCCCCGTCAAGAGCCTGCTTCCATTGTTGTGAACCATATCGCAAAGAAGAGAATTGAATACATCGAAAGTCACCGTCAATCGGAAAAAGAACACGATTATGCTTATCCGGAAGAACCCGCGCAGGACGTATTTGTAGTGCCTGCAACAAAAAAATCACCTACGGAAAAAGCCAAGGATATGATTCGCCAGATAGACGGAGATCTGGACACACCGGTCGCCGCGGCATCCGGCGTAACATCTATATTCGATGACACAGAAATCATTGCAGCGCATAACCAGTCCAAAGTATCCGGCATTCCGGAACTGGAGGTTGAACCGAAGAAAAAAACTCGCAAAGTGACTGCAAAAGAAGCAGAAATCGCCGAAAAGGAAGTTGCGGAAGAAATTGCGAAAGACGAGGCAGAAGGAAAGCCTGAGTACTGTTTCCCACCCATCGACCTTTTGAAACTTTCCGGCGGTGGCGTTGCAGACGGAACTGCAGAAATGCGTGAAAACTCTCGTCGTCTGAATGAAACGCTGGCAAGTTTTAAGATTGATGCGCATATTATCAATGTAACACGCGGCCCCAGTGTAACCCGTTATGAAGTAGAACTGGAAAAAGGCGTTAAACTGAATAAACTTACTTCTTCCGCTGATGATATTGCTTTGAGTTTGGGCGCTACCGGTGTTCGGATTGCAGCAGTTCCCGGCAAGATTTCTGTTGTGGGTATTGAAGTTCCCAACCGAGCCGTGAATACGGTTTCTCTTCGGGAGGTCATTGATTCTCCGGAATTCATTACTGCAAAATCCAAATCCGCTTTTGCCGTAGGTAAAGATATTGGCGGCAGTTGCATTGTTGGAAACATTGCACGACTTCCTCATATGTTGATTGCAGGTACTACCGGTTCCGGTAAATCTGTGTGTATGAATTCCATTATCATTTCTCTGCTCTATAAAGCAAGCCCCGATGATGTAAAACTCATTATGGTAGACCCGAAGATGGTAGAATTGGGCATTTACAACGGAATTCCGCACTTGCTGATTCCCGTGGTTACCGATCCCAAAAAAGCCGCTGGCTCCCTTCAGTGGGCTGTAACAGAAATGATGCGACGCTATAAAGCTATGTCGGATGCCGGCGTCCGGGATTTGGAATCATATAATAGCATCATTGAAAGCCAGGAATTTGATGGCAAAAAGATGCCTCAGGTTGTCGTAATTATCGATGAGTTGGCAGACTTAATGTTAGTCGCAGCCAAAGAAGTTGAGGAATCAATATGTCGCATTGCGCAAATGGGACGTGCTGCCGGTATCCATTTGGTTATTGCAACACAACGGCCTTCTGCCGATGTTATTACTGGCCTTATGAAAGCCAACATCCCCTCAAGAATCGCTTTTGCCGTTGCATCTGCAATGGAATCCAGAATTATTTTGGATACAATGGGTGCAGAGAAACTTGTAGGTAAGGGCGATATGCTGTTTGCGCCAATTGGAAACGGTAAACCCAAGCGTGTTCAAGGCTGTTTTGTCAGCGATTCAGAAGTGGAATCCGTTGCCAATTATGTGAAGAATAACTATAACACCGAATATGACCAATCCGTCATGGAAGAAATTGAGCGGAAGGCGGTACAGACCGGCAATAAGCAGGCTGCAGCCGAACCGGAAGCCAATAGTGACGAATTGGGTGGCGACGAAATGCTCCCCGCCGCTGTTGAAGTTATCCTGGAAACCGGCCAGGCTTCCGTTTCTATGTTGCAACGGCGGTTGAAATTAGGCTATGCCCGCGCCGCAAGAATTGTGGACGAGATGGAAGAACGTGGAATTGTCGGTCCGTTCCAAGGAAGTAAACCCCGTACCATTTTAGTCACAAAAGAGCAATGGGCGGCTATGTCCGCCGGTCAAAACGCCCAGATGGGCTTTGAAGACTTGGAAGAAGATCCCGAATGGGAAGAAGTAGTAGAAGAGGAATAATCCAATTTTAACGTGCACCGCATCCGGATCGCCGGAGCGACAGCAAGGAGGAATTTCTTTGAGAAACATTAATGTGAAAAAGATGGTTGGCATCGCCATTTTAATGGCATTGATAGTCATTTTACAACTGTTAGGACAATTTATTAAATTCGGCCCGGTATCCATTTCTCTGGTGCTTGTACCCATTGTTGTTGGCGCCGCTTTTTACGGACCGGTTGCCGGCGCAATATTGGGCGCAACTTTTAGCGTTGTGGTTTTATCCCAGCCGGATACCGCGTTCTTCTATAGTATCAGCGTATTTGGAACGATAATTACCGTATTGGTGAAAGGTACACTTGCTGGATACATATGTGGCTTAATTTACAACTTATTAAGCAAGTATAATACGATTCTTGCGGTAGCCATATCTGCAGCAATCTGCCCAATTATCAACACCGGAATATTCTTTTTAGGATGCCGACTTTTCTTTTGGGAAGGTCTTGCTGCAACCGGTATAGAAAATGTTGCGGTATATATTGTTACATTTATGATCGGTATCAATTTTATTGCCGAGTTCGTAGTTAATATTTTATGTTGTCCCATTATTGTTCGATTGCTAAATGCAATTAATAAAAAATAAATATCAGTGATAAAACCGGGTGGAAGTTTCCACCCGGTTTTTTGCATATTTTCTTGTCCCTATCATATTCTGTAAGCAGGAGTGATGCATATGAATTGTGCGTGGCAAGCGTACTTAAATTTACTACCCTTATGGATGCGAGAAAGTATAGACGAGTATGGAAAAGAACATCTTTTGGAACTGCGAATGCGCCAGGGGGAGCCGCCGGAACTTGTGCTGTTAAATGGTAGAAAAAGCCTTACAAAATCGGTAACAAAGCAAGATATTCTATTTTCAATAAATATTGCTTCCCAATATTCACCATGGGCATCCAAGACGATTGAAAAAGGCTTTATCACATCACAAGGCGGACATCGAGTTGGAATCTGTGGAAGTGTATCCAACAAGGAGGGAAAATGCGCTACAATTTCCGGACCAACTTCTCTTTGTATCCGTGTAGCGAGAAATATTCCCAATATATCTGATAAAATTAACATTACAAATCAGTCCGTAATCATAATCGGTGCACCGGGATGCGGAAAAACTACACTGCTTCGTGACTACACTCGAAATATTTCTAACCAAGGACAAACCGTCTGTGTAATTGACCAGCGCGAAGAAATATTTCCAAAACACGAAAATACATTCTGTTTCCCAATCGGTCTACATACAGATGTGCTTTCCGGTTGCAGTAAAGAAGATGGGATAGAAATGGCGCTACGAAATATGACGCCGGATATCATTGCCGTTGATGAGATAACGTCGATGGAAGATTGCTGTGCAATCGAAAATGCAGCATGGTGTGGCGTGAAACTAATTGCAACGGCTCATGCAGGCTCTGTTGAAGAATTTAGACAGCGTCCCGTTTACCGGACATTAATACATAACCGAATATTTCAAATAGTCGTAATCTTACGCAAGGACAAGTCTTACGTTGTGGAAAGGATATGAATATGGTACTTAAGATAACCGGTGCGATACTAATTATCTTTGTGGGTGGTTATACCGGAAACCGACTTGCTGCAATGCATAAAAAAGAAGAAAAATCCCTGAATCAACTTATTTTTCTTCTAAACTTTATGCAATGCCAGTTGCAGTACCGTTTAACACCGTTACCTGCGCTTTGTCGTGACACGGCTAAGCAGGCTACAATGTCGCTACAGCGCTTTTTTAACTGCCTTGCCGCTGAACTTGACGGACAAATTTCTCCGGATGTAGAGCGATGTGTGACGGCTGCTATTGCAAAAACAAACCAAATGCCGAAAGAGACACAAAAACAAGTTGCAAAACTTGGGAAAACATTGGGCCAGTTTGATATAGACGGTCAAGTACAACAATTGCAGGCTATTAACAAAGAATGTGAGTTATTACTGTATAATTATCGGGAGAATATCAACCCGAAAGCAAAAAATTACAGCACAATCGGTTTTTGTTTCGGCGCAGTCGTTGCCGTAATTCTTTTATAACTATGGATATTGATTTAATTTTTAAGATTGCCGCAATCGGCATTATTGTGGCCATTTTGAACCAGGTTCTTTCCCGCTCCGGCAGGGAAGAACAAGCAACCATGATTACACTTACCGGACTTGTGGTTGTTCTTATGATTGTTGCGCAGAAGATTTCTGAACTTTTTGATTTGGTGAAAACACTGTTTGAATTTTAATGATTACATTTATGAAAGCGGCGGCAGGCGCTTTAATTGCCGTCATTTTAGGAAAAGCACTTGAAAAGCAATCCAAAGACATATCCGTAATACTGGTAATTACAGTATGCGCTATGGCTGGTATAGTGTCTATTGGTTATTTGAAGCCGGTCATCGAATTTTTTAATCAACTGGAGATAGTTGGCGGTCTTAATGGAGATTTTGTAAATATTTTACTACGGGCGTGTGGAATTGGTATTGTTGGAGAACTTGTTGTCGGAATATGTAATGACTCGGGAAATGCGGCTATGGGTAAAGGTATTCAACTATTATCCGGTGCCGTAATTTTATCCATGTCCATACCGATTTTGGAACAACTGCTTAAGATGATCTCAAACATTCTGGGGGAAGTATGAGAAGAATTATAATAATTATTCTGATTGGTTCTTTATTGTCTTTTCCTGTTTTCGCCCAGGAGTACACAGCCCCAACTGTACCACAAT
>JAZOXE010000082.1:0-5050 GCA_045659525.1 Faecousia sp.
TAACCGTGCGGTTGCCGGCTACCCAGTGAGAAAGGAATCTATGGCAAATCAGGAAAAGTTTAAGACAATGATAGGCGGGCAAGCGCTGATTGAAGGCATTATGATGCGCGGTCCGGAAAAGGATGCTGTGGTCGTCCGGGGTAAAGACGGATTGCAGGTGGAAGTGACAAATCGGAAGATTCGTCCGAAAGGCTCATTTGCCACTTGGCCCTTTGTCCGGGGAGCGGTAAACTTCTTTGACGCGCAAGTCACCGGCGTAAAAGCGCTGATGAAATCCGCAGACTTATCCCCGGAAGCCGAGGAGACACCCTCGAAACTGGATTTGTGGCTGGAGAAGAAATTAGGGGACAAAAAATTCCAAAAATTAGTAACGGCAGTGGCCGTAGCAATGGGATTGGGAATGTCCGTTCTTCTTTTCTTCCTGCTGCCCATGGTTGTAGGCGGCTTTTTTGACCGCTGGGTGCAGAGTAATCTGGCAATCAACTTAATTGAGGGTTTGGTTCGAATTCTGATTTTTGTAGTGTATATGTTACTGGTATCCCGGATGCCGGATATGAAACGGGTGTTTTCCTATCACGGCGCAGAGCATATGACGATCCGCTGTTATGAGGCAGGATTGCCGCTCACCGTGGAAAATGCAAGAGAACAAACCCGGCTTCACCCTCGGTGTGGAACCAGTTTCCTCCTTGTGGTGTTGATTTTGTCCATTTTACTGTTCTCTGTGGCATCTACCGCTTTGTTGGCAGTTGTTCCCGGACTGGAGACTATGCGGGGGACATTTTTGTTCCGCCTGATTATGATTGTGTTTAAGTTGTTGCTGTTGCCAGTGGTTGTATCTATAGGCTATGAGATAAACCGTCTGGTAGGTAAACACGATAATTGGCTGACACGGATTCTCACTGCGCCGGGTATGTGGTTTCAAAACTTTACAACAAATCCGCCGGATGACAGCATGTTGGAAGTTGGCATTGCCGCGCTGGAGGCAGTTTTACCGGAGCAGGAGGGAGCCGACCTGTGGTAATGAAGTTATCGGAATTGTATAGTCAGAGCAGACAGAAACTTCTGCAAATCGAATCTCCGCAGGATGCTGGAATTTTGGCAAGAAGACTTTTAAGTTCCGTAACCGGAAAATCCCCGGAAGAGGTACTAACCCACGGCGAATGTTATTTAACCCAAACACAATGCGCCGCAATGGAGCAGGCGCTTAACAGAGTTTTAGTGGGAGAACCCCTTGCTTATGTGTTGGGGCAGTGGGAGTTTTACGGACTTCCAATGCAAGTGGGGAAAGGGGTATTGATCCCCCGGGATGACACCTGCGCCGTAACGGAACTTGCCATTCACAAGGCATTGTTTTTGGGAAGCACACCCCGGATTTTAGACCTGTGTACCGGAAGCGGTTGCATCGGTTTGGCCATCGCATCCCGGGTAAAGGATGCGAAAGTGACTTTGTCAGATGTCTCCCCGGAAGCAATGTCTGTTGCAAAGAAAAACATCACCTTGAATAAATTAGCAGGCAGAGTTTCCTGCGTGCCGGTGGATGCGCTGAAAAAACCGTCGGCATTTTTGGGAAAATTCGATATGATTGTTTCCAATCCCCCCTACATCACAACAGAAGAAATGGAAGATCTTCCCAAGAGTGTCAAGGATTATGAGCCGCATTTGGCTTTGCACGGCGGTGATGATGGGCTGGATTTCTACCGGGCAATTTGTGAAAATTTTGCTGAGGCTTTAAAACCTGGCGGATTCCTTTGTTTTGAATTTGGTATGGGGCAGGGGAACCGGGTGTGCGAAATCTTGGAAATAAATGGGTATACCGTACTGGAGCGTTCCAGAGATTATAATGACAGAGAACGGGCAGTCATAGCCCGCTACGACAGGAAGGAAGAGTAATATGGCTACGAAAAAGACAGCATATGAAGCGCCTACACAGGCTGCTGACAAGAAGAAAGCACTGGAAACAGCACTGTCTCAAATTGAGAAGAATTTCGGTAAAGGAACGGTAATGCGTTTAGGCGACCGTCCGGATATGACCGTGGAAGCCATTCCCACCGGATCTCTTGCGTTGGATGCGGCTTTGGGAATCGGCGGTGTGCCCAAGGGCAGAATCATTGAAATTTACGGACCGGAATCTTCCGGTAAGACCACGTTGGCTCTGCACATCCTGGCAGAGGCGCAGAAGTTAGGCGGCGAAGTAGCCTTTGTTGACGCAGAACACGCTTTGGATCCGGACTATGCCGCCGCTTTGGGCGTAGATACGGACAATATGCTTGTATCCCAACCGGATACTGGTGAACAGGCTCTGGAAATTACCGACGCATTGGTGCGCAGTGGCGCAGTGGATGCTGTGGTGGTGGACTCTGTTGCCGCCTTGGTACCAAAAAATGAAATTGAAGGGGAAATGGGCGATTCCTTTGTAGGTCTGCAGGCACGACTCATGTCCCAGGCACTGCGGAAATTGGCAGGTACCATTGCCAAGACCAACTGCGTTGTCATTTTTATCAACCAGTTGCGTATGAAAATCGGTGTGATGTACGGCAACCCGGAAACCACCACCGGTGGTAATGCCCTGAAGTTCTATTCCTCCGTTCGTTTGGATGTACGCCGTGTAGAAGCCATCAAAGAGGGTGGCAATGTTATCGGCAATAAAACCCGGGTAAAAGTTGTGAAAAACAAAGTAGCGCCTCCTTTCCGGGAAGCCTACTTCGATATTATGTATGGCGAAGGTATCAGCAAATGGGGCGAATTGATTGATTTGGCCATTCAGTTGGAAATCATTCAAAAGAGCGGTAGTTGGTTCAGTATGGGCGAAGAGCGCATCGGCCAGGGTAAGGATAGCGTAAAGGCATTCTTGCAGGCAAATACCGACATCGCAGAAACCGTTGAACAGCAGGTGCGGGAGAATATGTGGAAGATTTCCGGCGGCCCGAAAGCCGTTGCAAAAGCCGCAGAGCGCCCCGTAGCCATCAGTGCGGATGACTTTAATGATGAAGATTGAGTCTGTTGCCGCCCAGCCCGACCGGGCAGGGCGGCACCGAGTCTGCTTTGCGGACGGTAGCATTATGCGTCTTTATAAGCAGACGGTGCAAGATTTTGGGCTGTATCCGGGAAAGGAATTAACACCGGAAACCTATGGCACGCTGCAAAAAGCCGCAGGGGAGATGTCCGCGAAAATGCGAGCGGTGCGGATTGTGTCTGCCAGCAGTGTATCCAAGAAAGATTTGGAACGACGGCTGATTCAAAAAGGTGAAGACCCAGAGCAGGCAAAGCATGCAGTTGCATGGATGTCTGATATGCAGTTTATCGATGACCGAAAAACGGCAGAGCAGATTGTACGAAAATGCGCCGCCAAAGGCTATGGAATTGCAAGAGCCAAGCAGGCGCTTTATGAAAAGCGGATCCCCAAAGAATACTGGGAAGAAACGCTGGAAGATTATCCCGACCAAACAGATGCCATTGTTGCTTTTTTGAAGGCGCGTCTGCCGGAAGACGGTGATCGCCGGGCAATCCAAAAAGTAACCAACAGCCTGATTTTGCGGGGACACAGTTATACAGACATCCGTCGTGGATTGGAACAAATCTACAGAGGGGATGATTTCTGGGAGGATTAAAATGGCAAGTATTGGCTTTATTTCTCTTGGTTGCGCCAAAAACCAAGTGGACTGTGAACGGATGATGTACCGGGTGCAGGAAGCGGGATACGATGTGCAGGCTGATGTAGTCGGTGCAGATGTAGTGGTGATTAATACCTGCGGGTTTATTGATTCCGCCAAAGCGGAAGCCATCGAAAACATATTGCAAATGGCGCAGTTAAAGGAAACGGGAATGATTGGGAAAATTCTGGTAACCGGATGCCTTTCCCAGCGCTATCAAGAAGAAATCCTAAAAGAAATGCCGGAAGTGGACGGCATTTTGGGAACGGGCAGTTATACGGAAATTGTACCTGCTATTGATAAGATTCTCGCCGGGGAAATCGTGCAGATTTTTGACAGCATCGATACTCCGGAGCAGGAGTGCGGTCGCGTTTTGACCACGCCGGAACACTATGCGTATATTAAAATTGCAGAAGGGTGCGATAACCGTTGCGCCTATTGTATTATTCCCTATTTGCGGGGCAAGTACCGCAGCCGGCAGATGGATGACATCGTATATGAAGCCCGGCTTTTAGCGGATAACGGCGTAAAAGAACTGTTGGTAGTGGCGCAAGATACCAGCCGCTACGGCACGGATTTCCCGGAGCATAAACGACTGCTGCCGGAACTGCTACGGCGTCTTTGTGAAATAGATGGCATCCGATGGATACGGATTCATTATTTGTATCCCGATGAAATTGACGATGAACTGATTTCGGTTGTGGCAAATGAACCGAAAATCGTGAAATATTTGGATATTCCTATTCAGCACTGCAACGACAATGTCCTGAAACTTATGAACCGCAGAGGAAACGAACAGTTTTTGGAGGAGTTGTTTGCGAAAATGCGCCGGGAAATCCCGGATTTAATTTTGCGGACCAGTGTGATTACCGGTCTTCCCGGTGAGGGCGAGGCAGAGTTTGAGCAGTTGTGTCGATTCCTGCAAAAGGTAAAACTGGAGCGGGTAGGCGCTTTTGTGTTCTCTCCGGAGGAGGGGACACTTGCTGCACAAATGGAACGTCCGGACGCGGATGTAGCCCAGCAACGGGCGCAGAAAATTGAAATGATTCAGTCCCAAATTATGGATGATTTCAACAGTAAAATGATGGGAAAAACCTTGGAAGTCCTGGTAGACGGCTTTGATGAAGATTATGAGCAGTTTTACGGCAGAACCTATGCCGACTCTCCGGAGATTGACGGCAGAGTTTGGATTGCCACCCAAGAAGCAATTTCCGAAGGTAGTTTTGTAAAAGTCTTAATAGACGGAATGATTGACGGCGATTTGTCCGGCTATTTAGTGGAGGAATAGAAATGACAACAGCAAGTAAAATCACATTGATTCGTGTGGCATTTATCCCGGTATATATGGTGTTTATGTACTTAAGCGGCGGGCAGCCCAATCTGTGGATGTGGGTGTCTTT
>JAZOXE010000083.1:0-1593 GCA_045659525.1 Faecousia sp.
TCACCCGGAGCGAACCCTTTATGATACGATGCTCTTTGAAAAAAACTGTACGCCGCAAACCGCCCGGGATAGATTGGGCGCATTTCTGTTTCAGGGAGAAGATGTATTTAAGCAGGTAAGCACCCTTTCCGGAGGAGAACAGTCACGTCTGCGGCTTTGTATGCTGATGCATGAAAAAATAAACCTCCTCATATTGGACGAGCCTACCAACCACTTGGATATTGCATCCCGGGAATGGGTAGAGGCGGCCATTGAGGAGTTTGACGGCGTGCTGTTATTTGTGTCCCACGACCGCTACTTTATTCAGAAATTCGCAGAGCGAATCTGGGTTTTGGAAGACGGAACAATCCGGGATTATCCATACGGATATGAAAAGTACCGGTCTGTGATTCACTATGAGAATATGGCAAAACCTGCCGTGGCGCAAGTTCCAAAAGAGAAGACGGAAAAACCGAAAGGCGGCACCAAAGAAAGTGAAAAACTGGTACGCCGTTTGGAACGGGAAATTCACAAGCAAGAAACGGAAATCGCGCAGTTAGATATGAAAATTCAGGAAGCGTCTGCGGACTACCATGAACTTGCCCGGCTGATGCTGGAAAAAGAAGAAGCAGAGGGGAAACTGATGGAACTGATGGAAGATTGGGAGAAAGCCCAGTCTAAATTGGAAGAAGGTTGACACTACCTTGTTGCAGGCGTATAATAGGGAAGAAATTTACAAAAGGAGCGTATGAACCAATGAGTTCTTGTAGCGGAAACTGCTCTACCTGCAGTAGCAGTGATTGCGGTGACAGAAAAAAGGAGAGCCTTTTGGCAACACCGAATCCTAAATCCAATGTTAAAAAAGTAATCGGTGTGGTGTCCGGAAAAGGCGGCGTAGGCAAAAGTACAGTAACCACAATGCTGGCAGTGGCAATGGCAAAAGCCGGCAAGCGGGTGGGTGTTTTGGATGCAGATATTACCGGACCGTCAATCCCCACAGCCTTTGGTGTGGAACAGTGTCAGGGGGCTACGGAAGAGGGATTGTATCCGGCTCTGACGGAAAAAGGAATCCAGGTAATGTCTATTAACCTCTTGCTGGATAACAGCACAGATCCCGTCGTGTGGCGCGGCCCGGTAATTGCCGGTGCGGTAAAGCAATTTTGGACAGACGTGATTTGGGAAGATGTGGACTATCTGTTTGTAGATATGCCTCCCGGAACCGGCGACGTGCCTCTTACCGTATTTCAAAGCCTGCCGGTTGACGGCGTGGTCATTGTTACCAGCCCTCAGGACTTGGTTTCTATGATTGTCAGTAAGGCTGTAAAAATGGCAAATATGATGCACGTTCCTGTCTTTGGATTCGTTGAAAATTATGCTTACTTGCAGTGCCCGGATTGCGGAAAGAAAATCAGCGTTTTCGGCGAGAGCAAGTTGGATGCCGTGGCGGCGGAATTTAATCTGCCGGTACTGACACGGCTGCCCATAGATCCCAATGTGGCCGCTTGTTACGATAGCGGAAAAATGGAAACGGTAGATACTTCTCTCATAGAACCGGTTCTGGAAAAGATATTAAATGCATAAAAAAACATCCCCGATACATTGTATCGGGGATGT
>JAZOXE010000084.1:0-3696 GCA_045659525.1 Faecousia sp.
TCGGGGGTTCGAGTCCCTTCCGGCGTACCAGAAAAGCAGATATCCCTTTTGGGATATCTGCTTTTCTATTTTACAGAGGTAAGGGACTCGAACGATTAAAATGCAACGCGGATGAGCGCCGCCGGGGAGGGCTTGACGGAGGCGAACCTCTATTTTCTCCCACAGTTGTGGGAGAAAATGCAAACGAGTCCCTTCCGGCGTACCAAAAATCCTGAATGCTTCGAATTCAGGATTTTTACTTTTTATTGAAACTTGCCAAGGCGCCGGTGGGACGATTCAAATAAATATTCCCTCTTGTTTTTTTC
Organism: Faecousia sp.; assembly: GCA_045659525.1. Classification (GTDB taxonomy): domain Bacteria; phylum Bacillota; class Clostridia; order Oscillospirales; family Oscillospiraceae; genus Faecousia. The sequence goes on from JAZOXE010000084.1 coordinate 306, forward strand.
ATAAGGAAAGGTTATAATACGGAAAGAAACAAATAGGTGGTCATAAAATGGCTGTTAAAATTGAAAAAGATACCATTATCGGAGATGTTTTGGATATTGCTCCTCATGCTGCACCTTTGTTTTTTGCTATCGGCATGCACTGTTTAGGCTGTCCCTCTTCCCGGGGCGAAACTGTGGAAGAAGCCTGCATGGTGCACGGCATTGACTGCGAGCCTTTCCTGGCGCAACTCAACCACTTCCTGGAAGCCTACGAAGCCGACCAGGCTGAAAAAGCGGATTAAAAATCTATGCCGTCCCGCTTGGGGGCGGCATTTCTCTTGAGGTTTTATATGAACATTCCGATTTCTGACCGGCTGCTGGCTTGTTGCCGGTTTATTACCCCCGGTGACCGGGTGGCAGACATTGGCTGCGATCATGGATATTTAGGAATCTATCTGCTGAAAAACGGTATTGCTTCTTTTGTGATTGCTTCCGATATAAATCCCGGTCCACTGAAAAGCGCTATGAATAACAGTGAAAAATTTGATGTCCGGGATAAAATGGAGTTTCACCTTTCCGACGGAACACAAAATATCCCTCGGGGTTTCGACACGTTGGTTTGCGCCGGTATGGGCGCTGATACAATGATTTCCATACTCCAAAACGCACCTTGGCTGAAGGATAGGAAATATAAACTGGTTTTGCAGTGTCAATCCAAAACAGCGCAACTGCGCAAATTTTTACATGACAACGGCTGGCAGGCGCTGAACGAAATCGTCCTACAAGACGGCAGATTCTTATACACCGTTATGCATTTGCAGTGGAATCCGGAGAATAATCCGAAAGATGTGGGTTCTTTTTACTTCCCCTATTCCCTGCTGGACACCTGCAACGAATACACACTCCGCTATTACCGGCAAACGGTAAACAAACTAAAAATTTGCGTAAATGCAAGGGGTGAAAACGCCGCTGCCGAGGAAGCCGCAGCATTACGCGACCTAATAAAATTATCTGAATCTTATCCTTTTTTGAAGGAGGAAATATTATGATAACCGTCCAGGATATATTAAACTTTTTAGAGACAATAGCCCCCGCCTCTTTGAAAGCAGAATGGGATAACATTGGTCTTTTATGCGGACGTCCGGAAAAAGAGGTGCAGACGGTTCTTGTGGCGCTGGACCCTTTCCCCCACGTTTGTCAGGAAGCCGTTTCCTTGGGCGCGGATTTGCTTTTAACCCACCATCCTCTGATTTTTACACCGCTGAAGTCCGTCACGGATGATGTAGTTTTATGCCTTGCGGAAAATGGAATTGCCGCAGTAAACGCCCACACCAATTTGGATTGCGCTGAAGGCGGTGTAAATGATGTGCTTGCGGAAAAATTGGGGCTGCAAAATATTCAGGTAATAAATCCGGAAGAACGGCTTTTGCGTAAAGGTATTATTACGCCGCAAAATCTCCAGGATTTCCTCTCCCATATCAAAAATGCATTGGGTTGCGATAAACTGCGGTATGTTTCCGGTTGCAGTACGGTTTGCCGAGTCGCCGTAGGCGGCGGTTCTTGCGCCGACTACTTGCAGGAAGTAAAACATTCCGGTTGTGATACCTTTGTAACTGCAGATGTAAAGTACAATCAATTTTGGCAAGCAAAAGAATTGGGCATCAACTTAATCGATGCCACTCACTTTGCCACAGAAAATCCGGTTTGCGCTGTGTTGGCAGAAAAACTGCAAAATGCTTTCCCAGAACTGCAGGTTGTTGTATCAAAAGACCACGCAGACTGTATGAAATTCTTCTAAAGGGTTGATTTTTCGTATTTGTCTGTGGTAAAATACATTGAACATTTTAGCAAATAGAAGGGAAGATTTTTATGTCCGGACATTCCAAATGGCATAACATCCAAAAAACAAAAGGCGCGCAAGACGCAAAGCGTGCCGCCGCCTTTACAAAAATCGCAAAAGAAATGATTGTTGCCGTAAAAGAAGGCGGCGGTTCTATCGACCCTGCCAACAACTCCCGGCTGGCTACCATTATCACGAAAGCCAAAGCCGCGAATATGCCTAACGACAATATCAAGCGCACACTGGAAAAAGCCGCTGGCGCTGGCGGTGGCGACAATTACGAATCCATTACTTATGAAGGCTACGGTCCCGGTGGTGTTGCTGTGATTGTGGAAGCCATGACCGATAACCGCAACCGTACCGCCGGTTCTATGCGTCACCACTTTGATAAATTCGGCGGCAATTTAGGTGCCAACGGTTGTGTGTCCTGGAGTTTTGACAAAAAGGGTGTTTTGGTAATTGATAATGAAGACGGTGACTATGATGAGGACACCGTTATGATGGACGCTATGGACTGTGGTGCAGATGATTTCGAAGCAGAAGAAGATTGCTTCACTATCTACACCACTCCCCACGATTTTGACGCCGTTGCCGATGCTATGAGCGCAAAGAAGTACACCTTTGCGTCTGCACAAATTGAGATGGTTCCTCAAAACTACCAAAAATTGGAAAGCGAAGAGCAGGCCAAGCAAATGGAAAAACTGATTGACGCTATGGAAGATGATGATGACGTTCAGAACGTCTGGCACAACTGGGACAGTTAATGAATCTTCATATCGCGTTAAAAACGCCACCGTTAGAACGGTGGCGTTTTTCTGTGTTATTCAATATTTAAGCGCTTTGTTTTCCCAGCACTTCTGCAAGGGCAATCAGGTCATAATCGACTGTCATCGGTTCTTTTTCTGCTTCTTCATTCAAAATTCCGGTAACGTAATCTGCCAAAATATTGGTTCTTACAGTAGAAACCCAGTATTCTTCGCCACTTACAAAATACATAATGTGGCACCCATAATCAGACGTAATAATATCTGTATCTCCGGGCTTCCGCTCGGAATCTGTTGCCCAGTTACGGAAACTATCCACGTAGTTCGATTTGTATGTGATATTTTCATACAAGCCGCCGGTCTCTGCAGAACCGGGGTCATCCGAGTAGAACTGTGCCATTGTAGCAAAACTTTCTTCCGTTGCTTCGCCGTTTTCCCATTCTTCCAATATCAGTCTTGCTTCTTCACGGCAGGCAATCCAGGGACTTTCTGTAGATTCCGTAGACATCACGCCGTCACTGATGGATCCTTCTGCTCTTTCGGTGTCCAGTTCCACCAATATGTGGCGAACATTGCCTATCAAGCCGCTATCCTTGGTAACGCCGCTTTCTATTAACGCTTCTTCATTTTCAGTATAGTACTTTTCGATATCCTCCATTGTGGGATCAATTAATGTATAAAGATAGTCCAAATACTCCCATCCGACGCAATAAGCGCTCATATAACGGATATATTGCTCCACTGTCGAACCGGCGCCCATATCAGTCTGAATGAACTCCGTTGCCGTCTCAAAACCGTATTCTGCTGC
>JAZOXE010000085.1:0-7508 GCA_045659525.1 Faecousia sp.
GTGGAAGGGGTAGATTCCCATTTGGTCCTGCGGTGGGCGGCACTGCTTCACGACATTGGAAAGCCTAAGGTCTTCCACCAAGATGAAACCGGCAGAGGGCATTTCCCGGAACACGCAAAAGTCGGCGCTGAAATGGCGGACAACCTGCTTTTGCGGCTGAAAGCCCCTACGGCTTTACGGGAGCAGGTGGTGGCTTTGATTTCCCGGCATATGCTTTCTTTGCCTGCGGACAAGCGGATTTTACGGCGACGGATAAGCGCCTACGGCTTGGATTTTATAAAGCAATTGCTTTCTTTTCAAATGGCGGATTTTTCCGGAAAAGGCACTGCGGAAGCGGAATCCTTTGCCGAAACCCAGGCTGTACTTATGCAGATAGTAGCAGAAAACAGTTGCCTGCACCTCTCCGATTTGGCAGTGTCCGGAAAGGACTTGCTGGATATAGGCTACGCCCCCGGACCGAATTTGGGAGACGTGTTGCAACGGCTCTTATCCCTGGTTTTAGATGAGAAACTTCCCAACGAACGCGGTTCTCTCTTGCAAAGGGCAGCGGAAATGAAAAAAAGTTGTTGACCTGAAAGGCTTTTTCGGTTATAATACACTGGCGCGACCATGTTTGGTCCATTGATTTTGTGTTGCTGCGGCCCAAAGGCTGTCGAGCATATTGTGATTTGACAGGAGGTGTCTTGAAAATGAAGCGTACCTATCAACCCAGTCGCCGTCACCGCGCGAAAGTTCACGGTTTCCGGCAGAGAATGGCTACTTCTAACGGCCGTAAGGTGTTAGCCCGCCGTCGTGCAAAGGGCCGCAAGGTTCTTTCTGCTTAAGCATAGCAATGTCGCCCAACGACAATATCGTCGCGAATAGCGAAACGGGAGACCAGCGTGGCGAATTGCAATTCGCCACGCTCCCTTTTTATAGGGATGATTACGGGAGGAAACTATGCTGTTTTCCAGTTCACTGAAATTCAACCACATTTTTCGTCGCCTATACAGTACCGGCGGGTATGCCAATGGCTTTTTGGCGCTTTATGTGCGGAAAAACCATACCGGGCATAACCGGGTGGGGATAACTGTGAGTAAAAAAATAGGCCACGCAGTGGTACGAAACCGGGTTCGCCGCCGTTTGCGGGAAATCTATCGGCTCAATGAAGGCCGTTTTACCCCCGGTTGGGATATCGTAGTGGTGGCGCGGAGTCGCTCCGTGGATGCAGCCTTTCCCAAACTCACCGGCGCATATATGGCGCTGGCAGAAAAAGCCGGCATTTTGCGTCAGGAGGAAGATGTATGAAAACCTTTCTCTTGAAAATGATTCGCTTTTACCAAAAGCACATTTCTTCCGGAACGCCCCCCAATTGTCGTTTTACGCCCACGTGTTCAAACTATGCTTATGAAGCCATTCAAAAATATGGAGCATGGAAGGGCGGCTTTTTAGCCCTGAAGCGGTTTTTACGCTGTCACCCTTTTTCCAAAGGGGACTTCTATGATCCTGTGCCTTAAGGAGGAAACATCATTATGATTCTTGCAATTAACTCAATTGCAGACTTAATTCAGGTTCCTTTTGGCTATTTGCTCTCCTGGCTGTATCAGTTTGCCCAAAACTACGGCTTGGCACTGATTATCTTTGCTATTGTGGTAAAACTGATTTTATTGCCCGCCAGTGCAAAAAGCAAAAAGAGTACCATGAAAATGTCCCGCCTGACACCGAAAATGCAGGCTATCCAGAAAAAGTACGAAGGCGACCAGCAAAAACAGAACGAAGCCATTCAGGCCCTTTACAAAGAAGAGGGTGTTTCTATGGGTGGTGGCTGTCTTTGGAGTTTGCTGCCTTTGCTGATTCTCATCCCTCTGTATACGGTTATCCGGCATCCCATTACCTATATGCTGCACGAAAGCGCAGAAGTGGCTGGACAGATCGTAGAATTTTTGAAAGAAGCCGTTCCCGGGGCTTTCTCCGGAAACGCCTACTATGACCAGTTGGTTTCCGCCCCCCTGATTCCCCAGTTTGCGGAAGAATTGAAAAATGCCATTCCCGAAATCAGCGCCAGTACGCTGTCGGGCATCAATTTCGACTTCTTGGGAATTGATTTAGGCAGTGTTCCCTCTTTTAATGTCTTCCAATGGGAAGTTTGGGACTGGGCACATATCGGTGCATTTATCGTTCCCATCCTCTCCGCTGGCAGTCAGGTCGTAAGTATGCTGGTTTCCCAAAAAATGAACAACTCTCTTGTAGTAAACGAAAAGGGTATTCAAGATAAGGAAGCCGCCAAAAACTCCCAGTCCAACCAAACCAGTAAGACCATGATGCTGATCATGCCGCTTATGTCCTTGTGGATCGGTTTTACCGTGCCTGCCGCATTGAGCCTTTACTGGCTGATTCAGGGCGTAGTTTCCCTGGTCACCGATGTTTATCTGACAAAGAAGTACCGGAAGATTTATGATGCCGAAGATGCAGTGCGTCTGCAACAGGCACTGGAACAAGAAGCGCTGGAAGCAGAAAAAGAGCGGATTCGGGCAGAGCGCAGAGCCGCAAATCCCGACGGCATTACAGAAAACACCAGCAAGAAGAAACTGCAACAGAAACAGCAGCGGGAAGAACAGGAAGCCAGAGCCGCTGCAAAAAAGGAATATGAGGCCAAAAAAGGTTTGGAAACGCAGGAAGAAGTGAAAAAAGAAGTTCTTTCCGGTGTTTCTGACCGTCCTTTCTGCAAAGGCCGGGCCTATGATCCCAATCGCTATGCTTCCGAGTCTACGGAGGAATAACCTATGGAAAAGACCATTATTGTTACCGGCAAGACCATTGACCTTGCCATTGAAAACGCATTAAACCAGTTGGGTCTGGACCGGGACAGCGTTTCTGTTCAGGTTCTTTCCCAGGCGAAGCCCGGATTCTTGGGCATTGGCGCGACCCCAGCAAAGGTAGAAGTTACCTATGAGGCCCCGGATCTGACGCCGGAGGCACCCAAATCTGCTTTGGGTTCTGCCTCCCGTTCCAAGCCCAAGGCGGCTCCGGTTAAAAAAGTAGAAGAGAGCCCGGTTGCGCCGAAAGTTGCTCCCGCCCCCAAAGCAGAAAAACCCAAGGCCGAAAAGCCGAAGGCAGAAAAACCGGCAGTTCCCAAAGAGTTTGCCGTTGCGCCTGCAGGTTCTGTGGAAGAATCCATTGAAAAGTTCCTGAAAGGGCTTTTGGAACATATGGATTCTGCCGCCGTTCCCCACGCATGGAAAGAGAGCGAAAACACCTATATGGTGGAATTGGTGGGAGAAGATTTGGGATACCTGATCGGCCGCCGTGGCGACACTCTGGATGCTCTTCAGCATCTGTGCAACTACGCCATCGGCAGAACTGTAGAAGGCCACATCCGCATCAACGTAGATGCAGAGCAGTACCGCCAGAAGCGGGAAGAATCTCTGTGCCGGTATGCGAAGAAAAAAGCGCAGCAGGTGCTCAAAGCCCAACGCCGCACCACTTTGGAGCCTATGAACGCTTATGAGCGTCACGTGATTCACGCCTCCCTGCAGGATATGGATCGGATTACTACCTACTCCATTGGTACTGAACCCAACCGCAGAGTGGTTATTGAATACGTAAGATAATTTGAGCAACACTCCGTAAGGAAGCAATACTTCCTTACGGAGTGTTGCTCTTTTTATAATTTGTTTTGTGATACCATTGCAAACTGCGCCGGCTTCTGTTACAATATTTTTAACAAAGAGAAAGTAAGCGGGTGATGATGATGAACCAGGAATCCGACTATATCGGTGTTTTCGACTCCGGTCTGGGGGGAATTAGCGTTCTGCGAGAACTCATTAAACTGATGCCCCAAGAGCGGTTTTTATACTTTGGCGATTCTGCCAATGCCCCCTACGGCACCCGCTCCACCCAAGAAGTCCGCACCCTGACTTTGTCCGCCGCCCACTCTCTGGTAAAACGAGGGGTAAAGGCGTTGGTAATTGCCTGCAACACGGCAACCTCTGCTGCTATTGAAACCCTGCGCAAACAGTACCCGGATTTAATTGTCATCGGCATCGAACCGGCGCTGAAATCTGCGGCAGATAAATTTCCCTGCGGAAGAATTGGTGTTATGGCTACGGACATCACTTTGCGGGAAGAAAAATTCACCCAACAACTGGCGCGATTCCCTCAGGCAAAGGTTTCTCTCATTTCCGCTCCGGGACTGGTTGAGCAAATAGAAGCAGGCGCAGCAAACAGCAAACAAACCCAAATCCTTTTAGAAACGATTCTCAAACCTTATATCGGCAAGTTAGATGCTTTAGTGCTGGGTTGTACCCACTACCCCTTTGCGCAAGCGTGTATCCGGGAAATATTAGGCCCGGATGTTTGGATAACCGACGGCGGCGCCGGAACGGCACGGCAGACAAAGCGGTGTTTAGAGCAAGCAGACCTGCTTCACACCGGCAAAGGCTGTGTAGAAATGGAAAACAGTCTGCCCGGGCAGGAAATTTTGCAAAGAGCCTTGGCGCTTTTGCAAGAATAGGGAGAGCAATATGAAGGATTTTTTAGTGATCGGCATTGCCGGCGGAAGCGGTAGCGGAAAAACCACCTTAATGAAAAACCTGATTGCCACCTTTGGAGACGTGGTTACGGTTATCAGCCACGACAATTACTATAAGCGCCACGACGAACTGACTTATGAACAGCGTTGCTTGCTTAACTATGACGAACCGGATGCCTTTGAAACAGATTTAATGGTCTCCCAGTTGGAACAGTTACGCAATGGACAAACCATTTTATGCCCAGTTTACGATTTTACGGTACATAATCGCAGTAATGAAACTGTTGCCATACAGCCGAAACCGGTTATCATTGTAGAGGGGATTTTGATTTTTTCCAGCAAAGAACTGCGAGATTTGATAGATATCAAAATCTTTGTGGATACCGATGCGGACATCCGCCTTTGCCGCCGGATTCACCGGGATGTGGCAAAGCGGGGCAGAAGTTTAGACTCTGTCATTTCCCAGTATCAGCAAACCGTAAAACCTATGCACGAAAAGCACGTAGAACCCAGCAAAAAATTTGCAGATTTGGTAGTACCGGAGGGTGGCAAAAATCGGGTAGCGCTGGATATATTGCAACTAAAGATTCAGCAGCACTTGGAAAAATAAAAAAACGGGAAGGGCAACGCTCCATAAGGTTGCCCTTCCCGTTTATAATTTTATTCTTTCTGGCAGAGGATTTCCCCGATCGAAAAAGACGATGAGTTCCCCCGTTGCAGAAATTTCCCCTGTCTCTCCCACAAAGTGGTTGCTTATGCCCAAGGGGAAATCGCTTGTCAGCGCGCCATTTTGCAAAGGATATTGTAATCCCTTTATCTGCACATTTTCAGTCTGTCCGGAAAGACAAAACAGAGAAATTATCCCGGTACAAGCCGATGAAAACCGTAATTTTTCCCTGGACATTGCCGTTACCACTTGGTTTTTTCCTGCGAAATATCCCTCTGCTCCCATTTTTTTAAGATACAAAAGGGTTTGCAAATTGGCAAGGGTGTGGTCCAATCTGGGGCCTTCCAGTCCTCCGTAAAAGAAAAAATTCCGGTACCCCAGTTCCAATCCTCTGCGTACTGCCAACATGGTATCCGTATCGTCTTTCTCCACCGGAAACCGGGTGCTCTCCCGGGGCGCATATCCCAGAGAATCAAAATCTCCTAAAGTTTCGTTGGGTGTAATCCCCAGTTCCCGGGTATGGGCAAAGCCCCCGTCTGCGGCAATCACATAGTCTTCTTCTGTGAATGGCGCAAGTAACTGTGTAAAGTTACCGGCGCAGAAAATAACACAATTTCCCATTCTTTGCGCCTCCTTTTCCATTGGATAGAGCGACAAACCTGAACTCGTATTCATTACTCTCCCATAGTATACCACAGGCTTTTCCCGGTGTAAACCCATTAGGCAAACACTTCACTGATGGGGGCAAACCGGTACCCCTCCGTCTCCCACGTCGTCAGCAGTTCATCTAAAATGCTGGCATTGGTCTTTGAAGTGGAGTGGAGCAAAATCACTGCACCATTATGGGTGCGGGGCAGTAATTTTTCCAGTGCCTGCTCTCTTGTGGGTTGGTTGTCGTTATTCCAGTCCACGTACGCCAACGACCAGAAGACTGTTCGGTAGCCTAATTTCTTTGCCATCTCTAAATTTTCCTTGCTGTAAACACCTTGGGGCGGGCGATAATATTTGGGTAGATCCTTTCCGGTGATTTGGGTAAAAAGGGTTTCCAAATCCGTCAGTTCCTTTTGGAATTCGGAAAACTCCGTTATCTTCCCCATATCATAGTGGTGCATCGTATGGTTGCCCACAATATGCCCCTCGTTTACCATTCGCCGTACCAAATCCGGATTCTTCTCCAAATAGTTTCCTACCAGAAAAAACGCCGCTGGAGCATTATGTTTCTTAAGAACATCTAAAATCTGCTCTGTACATCCGTTTTCATAACCGGAATCAAAAGTCAGGTACAGCACCTTTTCCGATGTGTCCCCCAAATACACGCCGTCATATTCTTTCAGTTCCTGCACACTGCAGGGTCCGGTCGGCGCATCTCCTTTTTCTCCAAAATGCAGTCCCCAGGCGCCGGCAGAAATCGCGCCGTCAAAAAACTGTCCTAACGTAATTACAATCGCCAAGCATACAGCGCCTATAACAATCCATAAATCATATTTGCGCATAGACATCCCTCCCGGGACAATCTATGCGCAAATTAAGTTATTTATGCGAAGGGCATTACTTCCTTATGGAGCGTTGCCCAATGTTCGGAGTTTTTTCTCCAACGCCACTGCCATCGCCAGTTTAATCCCGTCCGGCAGCAAGAAGGGTGCTACGCTTTGAAGCATAATTCCCATAAACCCTTCTATGCCGCTACCATGCAAATAGACAAGATAACACCAAAGGCTTCCTGCAGCATAGCACACAATGTGCCCCAAAATCAGCGCAAGAATTTTCCCCTTCGGAAATTTTGCGCTTATCAGCCAAAACAGCAGTGCCATCAACAGAAATCCCCAAAGATATCCGCCACCGGGCCCGAGCAAAGTTCCCAATCCGCCGCGAAAGCCGGAGAATATGGGTGCTCCGGCCGCGCCTAAAAGCAGATAAACCAAAACGGCGCAACTGCCCCATTTCCCGCCGAGAAGCAGTAAACACAGACAGATACCGAAACTCTGTAATGTAAAGGGAATTTGTCCAAAAGGAATGCAGAGCCATGCGCACACAGTTAGGAGCGCGACAAACAGGCCGCACCGGGTAATTTTGCGTATTTTCATGCTCCACCGCCTTTTTCATAACCTTATGATAAGATACCATCGACACTGAAAAAAGTCAATCTGAAAACAATATTGCAGTTTTTTGTGCCTATCCCCATAGCAACAAAGTTACCCGAAACACAATGCCTTCCAATTCCTTTTTTGCAAACAAAAACCCACCGCGCCGGGGCGCGGGGGGGTTTTTTTTTCAGTAACAACAAAACCCCTGGAAAAAATAACACACACACGCCGCGGGGGAGGGGGGGGC
>JAZOXE010000086.1:0-1653 GCA_045659525.1 Faecousia sp.
GAAGATGATCGAAGCCTACGAGCAGGGTATGCAGTAAAACAAATTCCCGAAAAACGGATATCTCCGTTTTTCGGGAATACATATTTTCTTTATAAATTATGTGCGGTCGCAGACAGCAACGGGGCGTAAAACACGGCAGGGATTGCCACCCCAGTTGATACGAAGCGGCGATTCCATGTAACAGACTCCCCTATTTTTTCCTATCATTTTTCTTGCAGATTTTCAATTCTTATGTGGCATTGCAAAAACAAAAAGTTGTGGTATAATAGAAAAAATGATTGGTAGGAGGTGCCCCGATGCACATTCAGGAATCCGGCGAAATGTACCTGGAAACCATTCACATTTTGCAAACAAAAAACGGTCAGGTTCGCGCCGTAGATATCAGTGAATATATGGGCTACTCCAAACCCAGTGTCAGCCGGGCTATGGGGTTGCTGAAAAGCGGCGGCTTCATTCAAATTGATAAAGACGGCTTTATATCTCTCACCCCCTCCGGTTATAGCGTAGCGGAGAAAATTTTCCAGCGGCACACCCTGCTGACCAATGTTTTGGTTTCTTTGGGTGTTTCCCAGAAAACCGCTGCAGAAGATGCCTGCAAAATGGAACATGCCATTAGCGATGAATCCTTTGAAGCGCTAAAAAGACATTTTGACCACATAAAAAAACGGCAATGAAGAGCAACTCTCCATTGCCGTTTTTTTATTTTCTTTTCCAAACGTTTCCCGATAGCAAAACTAAAATGGGAAAGATTTCCAAACGTCCTGCCAGCATATCGGCAGAGAGCACCAATTTGGAAAGACTGCTAAACTCGCTATAATTTCCGGTAGGTCCTACGATTGCCATACCCGGTCCGATATTATTAAAGCATGCCAGCGTCGCCGAGAGATTTGTCTCCAGAGGGAAACCGTCTAAAGAAATTACCAACACGCTCAGGACGATAATCACAAAATACGCCGCCAAATATACATTGGTATTTTCCAGTACCTTTTCGCTTACGGATTTGCCGTTATTTCTCACAACCAGTACTTTTTGGGGATTGAGTATTTTCCGAGCATTACGGGTTAAACTCTTAAACAAAAGCAGCACCCGGGCGCATTTCAAACCGCCACCGGTAGAACCTGCGCAAGCGCCCACGATCATAAGCATCAAAAGTATGCTTTTTGAAAATGCCGGCCATGTGTCATAGTCTGTTGTGGTGAAGCCGGTGGTGGTCATAATACTGGACACTTGAAATGCCGCATGGCGTACCGTTTCGCCCAACGTACTATAAAGATTTCGGACATTTAGCGCAATCAAAATAACACTGACCGCCGCTATACCAAAATACAGTTTCAGTTCCTCATCCCGGAACACACTTCGCAAATGCCCCAAAAGCAGCAAATAATAGCAACTGAAGTTTATACCAAAGAGGAACATAAATGCCGTGGTTACGTTTTGAATATAGGGACTGTAACTTGCCATAGAATCATTTTTTATTCCGAAACCGCCGGTACCGGCTGTGCCAAAAGCCATACAAAGCGCCTCTAAAAATGGCATATCCCCTGCCAACAACATAATGACATTTATAATTGTCATTACCACATAAATGAGGTATAAAATTATAGCCGTTCGGCGCATTTTGGGCACTAATTTCCCCACATCGGGACCGGGGCT
>JAZOXE010000087.1:0-1516 GCA_045659525.1 Faecousia sp.
CAAAACCAGGATGTTTTCCACCGCCCCACAATTTCCTCCATGTTTTGTGGCGTTTTCCGGGACATTTTCCTCCGCGGTGGCAGTTTCTCCATGTTTTGCGCCCAAAACCAGGATGTTTCCCCACTGCCCCACAATTTCCTCCATGTTTTGTGGCGTTTTCCGGGACATTTTCCTCCGTGGCGGCAGTTCCTCCACGTTTTACCCCCAAAACCAGGATGTTTCCCTACCGCCCCACAATTTCCTCCATGAATTGTGGCTTTTCCCGGGACATTCTTCTTCTGCGGCGGCAGTTTCTCCTGGATTTGTGGCGTTTTCCGGGACATTTTCCTCCGTGGCGGCAGTTCCTCCATGTTTTACCCCCAAAACCAGGATGTTTCCCTACCGCCCCACAATTTCCTCCATGTTTTGTGGCGTTTTCCGGGACATTTTCCTCCGCGGTGGCAGTTTCTCCATGATTAGAGGCTGATTTGTGGATGTTTTATGTCAGTGCAACATTTCATCCACGTTTGGCGGTAAATTCGTGGATATTTTTCCGCGCCACTTCATTTCCTCCACGTTTTGCGGTGTTTTCCGGGACATTTTCTTCCTTGGCAGCATTTTCTCCCGGAAATGTGGAGTTTTCCGGGATATTTTCTCACCCCGTTGGAATAGGCAGAATTTTTGCGGGGAAGAATATTAGTTTAACTTTGTGGAGAATTAAACAGGAGTTTTGCAATGAAGATATATAGATTTTTGCTGGTACTTATGGTTTGTGCGTTGCCGCTTGTGGGATGTGCGCAGAAGGTGAAGGAGTATAAGTTTCAGGTGGTTGAGAGTTTGCCGCATGAGAGGAGTGCGTATACTCAGGGGCTGTTCTTCCATAACGGGGAACTTTATGAGAGTTGTGGACAGTATGGAAGTTCGTCGTTCCGTAAGGTTCAACTTAAAACCGGCAAGGATTTGAGGAGATTGAATTTTGATGCAAGGTATTTTGTGGAGGGGTCCTGTGTTTTGGACGGGCGCCTTTATATCCTTACCTGGCAGGAGCACAAGTGTTTTGTGTACGATATTGCAACATGGAAATTCCTCGGAGAATTCTACAATCCACGTGAGGGATGGGGACTTACAACCAACGGCAAGGACCTGATTCTTTCAGACGGTTCCACCAAAATTTATTTCCTCGATCCGCAGACTTTTGCGGTCCGTTCGTTCAAGGAGGTGACACTTGGCGGGCAGCCTGTACCGTTCATCAACGAACTGGAGTGGATTAATGGTGAGATTTGGGCTAATGTTTATACTCAGGACTATATTCTTATCATTGATCCTGCAACCGGAAAAGTTAAGGGTAGGGTAGACTGCAGAGGTCTGCTGCCTGCTGCTTTGAGAAAACCGGGCACTGATGTGCTTAACGGCATAGCGCATAATCCTGCTACCGGGGAGATTTATGTTACCGGCAAGTACTGGCCTAAGATGTTCAAGGTTAAACTTGTGGAGAAGAAGTAATTGTTGCATTTTTGCAGAAATGTTGTAGATTTGC
>JAZOXE010000088.1:0-16049 GCA_045659525.1 Faecousia sp.
TCCGTTGCGGCGGCTACTATGTAAACGCTCGTTGGTTGGGCGGCATGCTCACAAACTTCCGCACTATGCGTACCCGTATCGACCGTCTGGCACAACTGCGCAAGATGGAAGCAGACGGCACTTTCGCAATGCTGCCGAAGAAGGAAGTTATTAAGCACCAGGGCGAAATCGAGAAATTGGAAAAATACCTGGGTGGCGTTAAGGAAATGAAGAAGATTCCTGCCTGCCTGTTTATTGTTGACCCCCGCAAGGAGCGCAACGCCATTGCCGAAGCAAAGAAACTGGGTATTCCCATTGTTGCTATCGTGGACACCAACTGTGACCCCGATGAAATCGACTATGTAATCCCCGGCAACGACGACGCTATCCGCGCCATCCGTCTGATTGCCGCTGCTATGGCAAGCGCCGCTATCGAAGGCCGTCAGGGCGAAGATGCAACTGCTGAGGCTGTGGAAACTGCCGAAGTTGCAGAAGCAGAGGTAACCGAGACCGCCGAAAGCGCTGAATAATAAACCAGTATGGCTCCGGCGTGCCGGAGCCATTACAAAGAAATTAGGAGGAAACAATTATGGCATTTACTGCATTGGATGTTAAGAAACTGCGTGAAATGACAAACGTTGGTATGATGGACTGCAAGGCTGCTCTGGCTGCTACCGACGGTGATATGGATAAAGCGGTTGACTGGCTCCGGGAAAAGGGCCTGGCAAAAGCCGCAAAGAAGGCTGACCGCATTGCTGCGGAAGGCGTTGCTTATGCAACCGTTGTTGACGGTGTAGGCGTGGTTATCGAAGTAAACTCCGAAACCGACTTTGCCGCAAAGACCGACGCATTTATGGATTTGGTTAAGAACCTGGCGGTTGTGGTTGCACAGCAGAATCCTGCTGATGTTGACGCACTGAAGGCTGCAAAATATCCCAACTCCGACCTGACCGTTACTGAAATTATGCAGGAAAAGGTTATGTCTATTGGTGAAAACATGCAGATTCGCCGTTTCGCCCGTTTTGCTGACAACACTTCTGTTGCCTACGTTCACGCAGGCGGCACCCACGGTGTTCTGGTAAATCTGGCTGTAGAAGGCGGCATCGACGCTACCGAAATCGGCAAGAACGTGGCTATGCAGATTGCGGCCATGGGCGCAAAGTACTGGGATAAGACTTTGGTTCCCCAGGCTGATGTTGACCACGAACTGGCTGTTCAGGTTGCCGCTATGGACAACGATCCCAAGATGGCTTCCAAGCCCGCTCAGGTTAAGGAAAAGATTGCCGCCGGTAAGATTAACGCTTTCTTCAAGGAAATCTGCTTGCTGCAGCAGGACTTCGTTCGTTCCGACCTGTTCCAGGGCGATGTAGCCGGCTATATTGCTGACGCCGCCAAGAAACTGGGTGGCAAGGTTACCTTCGTAGATGCAATTCACTACATTAAGGGTGAAGGCATTGAAAAGAAGGAAGAAGACTTCGCTGCTGAAGTTGCAGCCCAGATTGCCGGCACAAAATAATAACTGAAACAAAAGACCACCGATTGGCAAAGCCAACCGGTGGTCTTCTTTTTTTGCCCGATTTTAAAAAATGGATTAACCCTTCATATAAACAAGGCGGTAAGCCGTGCCGTCTTCAATGGGGGTTACGTCAATGCCGGTTTGGGCATATTCTTCGCCAATATAAAATGCCCAGTAGGTCGCGTTTTCCTCAAAAACGGCTCTCTCGCCGTCAACGACTTTGATGTAAAGACCATATTGCTCCATATCGCCTTCTACCAAGCCTGCTTTCTGCACCACAGCGCCTACATATTCTTCCGAGGAAGTGTAGGAAAATGTCTTTTCTTCACCGTCGCTGTGTACAACGGTTACGGTAAAGGATTTTTCACCTTCACTTGTTTGGGGACGGGTAAAATACCACAGGCCCAGAGCCAGCGCTATGACCACCACGATGGCTACAACAGATAAGATTGCTTTTTTGTTCATGTTTTTACCTCCAAAAAATGTACCGCGGCGCCATAAAGACGCCGCGGCCGGTTTTCCGCGACAAAACGCTCCCTGCCGTACAGCGCAACAGGAAGGAGAGCATAAATCCGTAGGTCTTCTGGCTTATGCCCTCGGGCAGCGACGAACACAGCCTTCCCGGATTCCTCCAGTGGCCGGTTTTCACCCGGTGTTCGCCTGGGCATTTACAGCGGCGGTACCGCTCGGGATTTGCACCCGATTGTCTTGTTCAGCAGTGGGGGCCATACGCCCGGACTGCCACGGATTTGCTTTTCGTTGTCATAGACATTCTATCACCGGTAAAAATGAATGTCAAGGAGTGCTGCCCAAAGTGCCTTATCTTTTTTCTTGCTATTTTGTCCGTATAAGGATATAATGATACAAGGAAGAGTATATAAAAAGAAGAGAATAAAACGCGTTTTTCAATTAGGAGGGAAAAGAATGGACCCGATTTATGTAACCGGTCATAGAAACCCGGATACCGACTCCATTGTGGCGGCTATGGCTTATACTGCGCTGCAAAATGCGTTGGGGGAGCGGGAATATGAGGCGGCTTGTCTTGGACACGTTTCCGATGAAACCCACATTGTCCTGAAACGCTTTGGATTCCAGCCTCCGAAACGGATTCATAATATGTATACTCAGATTCGGGACTTGGATTTTGATGTGCCGCCCTTTTTAAGTTCTGCGGTAACCGTGGGGCGGGCGTGGAATATTTTAAAAGAACAAAAAAACATTTCCGCAGTGCCGGTAGTAAACGAGGAAGGCACATTGTACGGAATGCTCTCCCGGGAAAATGTGGCAAGTTATAATATGGAACTCATTGATGCCGGCACATTGCAAAGCGTGCCACTATTCAATGTGCTTTCGGTTTTAGAGGGAAAAATCCTGAACGAAGCCGGGGAAATGCTGGATACGCTGGAGGGGGAACTGACCATTGCACTTCCCCAAAGCCGTCCCAATCTGCTGTTTAACCGGCAGGATTCCATTGTACTGTGCGGCGACCAGCCGGATATGATTGCCCGGGCGTTGGAAATGAACGTGCGGTGTCTGATTTTGTGTCAGTCGGAATTAAGTGATGAACTGAAAGATTTCCCCACGAAAACATGCATTATTTCCACACCCTTTGATGCGTACCGGGCGGCACGGCGTATTTTTCAGTCCTCTCCCATAGGCAGGATTTGCCGCACAAAGGACATCATCAGTTTCCACCTTGATGACCGGGTGGACGAAGTGCGGGAGCAGGTTCTGAAATTCCGGGAACACTGCTATCCCATTTTAGATGACAAGGAAAAAGTGGTTGGCGTGCTGACCCGTTATCACCTACTGCGCCCCCGGAGAAAACGGGTGGTGCTGGTGGACCACAACGAAGCCGCTCAGTCCGTACCGGGCCTGGAAGAGGCGGAGATTTTGGAAATCATCGACCATCACCGCTTGGCGGACATCCAGACCACCAACCCCATTTATATGCGCAACGAACCGGTGGGTTCTACCAATACCATTATTGCCGGAATGTTCCAGGATAAGGGCTTGATGCCCTCGGAAAAAATGGCAGGTATGATGGCGGCGGCAATCATTTCCGACACGGTTATGTTTAAGTCCCCCACTTGCACCGAGCGGGATGTTCGCACAGCGGAGCGTATGGCACGAATTGCCAACGTATCCTTGGAAGAACTGGGGCGGGAAATTTTCTCTGCCTCTTTGGAAAACCGCAGCACAGAAGATTTGCTGTTTTCCGACTACAAGGAATTCCACATTGCCGGTCACGATTTTGCGGTTGCCCAGATTACCTGTGTAGACAGCCCCAAAATGTTGGAACGGAAAGAAGAATTTGTGAAACTGATGGAAAAGACCTCTAAAGAAAAGGACTTTTCCATGATGATTCTTATGCTGACAGATGTGCTCAAAGAAGGCACGCAAATTATTTATTTGGGAGACACGGAAGTTATCCGTCAGGCTTTTAACGTGGAGCCGAAAGAAAATACTGCATTTTTGCCAAAGGTTATGAGCCGGAAGAAACAAGTAATTCCTATGCTCTCCGCCCTGTGGGGGTAGGCAAAAGAAGAAAACCGTGGTATAATAAATTATTCGCAGGAAAAGGGAGACCGATATGGGGTTTGACAGTCTTTTAGGCAATGTACAACTGAAAGAAAACCTCCGGGCCAGCGTGGGCCGGGGGCGCGCCTCCCATTTCTATTTAATCTCCGGACCAACAGGAAGCGGAAAGAAGACACTGGCGCGGCTTTTGTCTGCGGCGCTTCTTTGCAAAGAGGCGGACAAGCCTTGTATGGGTTGTAGCGCCTGCAGAAAAGTTTTGTCGGACAGTCACCCGGATGTAATCACTGTGGTGGAACCGGAACGAAAACGCCTGCGGGTAGAAAAGGTGCGCCAAATCCGGGAAGATGTGTATATCCGTCCCAATGAGGGCAGTCATAAAGTTTATATTTTCCCCCAGGAAATGGGCATCGAAGGACAAAACGCCCTGCTGAAGGTGCTGGAAGAACCGCCGGCCTACGGTGTGTTTCTGATTTTGACGGACAACCCGGAAACGGTGCTTCCGACCGTTCGTTCCCGGTGCACAGAACTGTCCTTAAAAGCCCTTTCAAAGGAAGTCCTGACGGCTCAACTGCAAAGCCGTTTTCCTCAAGTGGAAAGCCTGGAAATCCAGGCGGCGGCATCTCGTAGCGGGGGCTGGTTAGGGCAGGCAATTACCCTCTTGGAAGAGGGAGCAGACCTATCGGAACGGGAAAAACAGTTCGCCCAGGCCTACGGCAAAAAAAGCGCTTTGGGAATCGCGGAACTTTTTGCCCCTATGGAAAAATATCCCCGGGATAAATTACTGCCCATTTTGCAACAACAAAAAGCGCTTGTGCAAAGCGCCCTTTTATGCCGCAGCGGCGTAGACGCGTTAACGCCGGAAGCCCGGCAAATCGGAGAACGCCGCAGTCCCCGGGACCTGATGAAGGCCATCCGGGCGTTGGAAACGGCCATTGAATACGTAAATCATAATGTGTCCACGGGTGCCATTTGCGGCTACCTGGTCTGGGCATTGCAATAGATAAAGGAGTAAACCATGAGTGAACAACAAAACGCTGTCGAAACTGTTGAAGTAGTGGATATTCAGTTCCGTCCGGGACAGAAAATTTACTATTTTGACCCGGCAGGGAAACAATATGAAAAAGGCGACCATGTCATTATGGACACCGCCAGAGGCCCGGAATACGGCTACTGTACCGGAGGAAATCACGAGATTTCCCAGCGGGAAGTCGTGTCACCCCTGCGCCCGGTGTTGCGCAAAGCCACACCTCAGGATGAACGGATTGCAGAGGAAAACCGGAAACTGGAAAGTGAGGCTTTCGACGTCTGCGCCCGGATGGTTCAAGAGCAGGAACTGGATATGCAGTTGGTGTCTGCCGAGTGCACCTTTGACGGCAGTAAGATTCTGTTTTTCTTTACTGCAGATGAGCGGGTGGATTTCCGGGAACTGGTAAAGAATCTGGCAAGCACATTTCATACCCGTATCGAACTGCGCCAAATCGGCGTGCGGGACAAAGCAAAAATGGTAGGCGGATTGGGCATTTGCGGCCGGCCGTTCTGTTGCGCGGAATTTCTGGATGACTTCCAGCCGGTGTCCATAAAAATGGCGAAAACCCAGTCCTTAAGTTTGAACCCTACAAAAATTTCCGGCACTTGTGGCAGACTGATGTGCTGCCTGAAATATGAGCAGGATGCCTACGAAGATTTGATACGAAACAGCCCCAAACTGGAATCTCTGGTAGATACGCCGGAAGGCCGGGGCATCGTGGCGGAACTGGATTTGCTCCGCAGCCGGGTAAAGGTGCGGCTGGACAGCCGCCCGGAGAGTTTGGCATCTTTCAGCAACGATGAAATTGCCGTACTGCGTAACGGAAAAGCCAAAAAGAATGATCCACCCATTCCTGATGATTTGGCGCCCATTTCCGGTGGTGGAAAGCGGCGTTTCCGGGAGACGTTGGAAGAGGAAACTCCAGCGCTGGAAGCAGTGAAATTGCGTTACAGTACGGAGACTATTGCAGAAGAAAAACCGGTTAAACCGACACAAAAAGAAACGGTAACCCCTCGGAAGAAAAGTGGAAAACCGGAGCAGACTTCGGAAAAGAAAGCGGAGGGAGAAGAGAAAAAAGGCCGCCGCAGAGGAAACTTTCGCCGCCGCAGACCTCGGAACAACCAGCCTAAGGCGACATAAACGGAAAAAGAGACACACAACCACCGACGCAGTCGGTGGTTGTGTTGTACGAAAGGGGAAATGAGAATGAAGAAGCGAAACGCAATCATAGCCGGCGCTGGGGTGCTGGCGATTCTTTTGATCGTGCTTATATTGTGCTTTGCCGGCGGTAAGGGTAAGATTCTCGTTAGTGTGCCAGACGGGAAAGACGGACTGCGACAGCAACTGCAAACCGCGCTACAGAAGGAAGACTGGAAGGTGGAGTTTTTGTCAGCCAAAGACCAGGCGGAGCAGATTGCAGAAATCACCCAAAAGGCAAACAAGGGTTGCAGTGGCATAGTGGTGGAACTGATAATGACAGAGGGAGCCCAAGAACTGATCACCCTTGCGCAGGAAAAGAATATTCCCATTGTCTTTTTGAACAATTCGCCGGAAGAAAATCTGCTTTCTCTTTGGGAAAAGGCAGGATTTGTGGGTACAGATGAGGAAGAATATGCAAAATTGCTGGGGGAACTGGCATCCGAAAAAGACTATAACGCAGATGGGGTTGTTTCCTACGGTGTGATAACCGGGCCGGAAGGCGCAGAGGGAACAGATCGGTTTTTAAACGCGCTGGAAGAAACGTTGGGAGAAAAGGGAGAAAGACTTTCCGTATCCTATACGGAAGGGAACAAAGAGAGCGCTTTGAAAGAAACGGATTTACTGCTCCGTCGTTTCGGCAAGGATTTGGAAGCGTTGCTTTATACCCAAGAAAATTTGTGTATCGGCGGCTGGGACAGTATCCTGGAAAGCGGCAGAACCGTGGGGGAAGACTTGTTTGTTTTCACTGTGGGAAAAGGGGAGAATGTTTCCGGAAACGCGGTGTCAGATGAAGAAACAATAGCGGAAAAAGTCGCGCAAATGCTAAAGAATATGGAAAGCCCGGAAACCGGAAAAAGTATCCGCGTGCCTCCCATAAGCCAAACGGAGGCAGAATAAACAAAAAATGAGCAGGAAAACTATGCAAATCCACCATTGCATAGTTTTCTGGCTTGTGGTATGATTATACCATCCCGGCATAGGGCAACTACTCCACCAAAATAGGTGCCCTGTGTACAAAAAGGAGGAAAATAAATATCCGTTTTACTCACGGTGCAGCAGTGTGGAGACCTGTTGTAAGACCGCACAATCCAACGCGGTTGGCGGTGAGAGCATATGCGAGGAGTCGGTATGCTTAGAGTATTGAGCCTATGGCACAAGTAACCCTGAAGAACGTGAAGAAAATCTATCCGTTCAGCGAAGACGAAAAGCGCAAGAAGAAAAGCAAGAAAAAGAACGATGAGCCTGAAAAGGAAAAGGCGAACCTGCAAATTACTGACAAAGGCGTTGTTGCCGTTCAGGAATTTAACCTGGAAATCGCCGACAAAGAATTTATCGTTCTGGTTGGACCTTCCGGCTGCGGCAAGTCCACCACACTGCGTATGGTAGCCGGTCTGGAAGAAATCACCGAAGGCGAACTGTACATTGGCGACCGTTTAGTTAACGATGTAGCGCCCAAGGATCGTGACATCGCTATGGTTTTCCAGAACTACGCGCTGTACCCCCATATGACCGTGTATGACAACATGGCATTTGCTCTGAAACTGCGTCACACTCCCAAGGACGTTATCGACCAGAAGGTGCGGGAGGCAGCAGAGATTTTGGATATCACCCAGTATCTGGATCGGAAGCCCAAGGCTTTGTCCGGCGGTCAGCGTCAGCGTGTGGCCATCGGCCGCGCCATCGTTCGTGCACCCCAGGTATTCCTGATGGACGAACCCCTTTCCAACTTGGACGCGAAACTGCGTAACCAGATGCGCGCAGAGATAATCAAACTGCGTCAGCGGATTAACACCACCTTTATTTATGTTACCCACGACCAGACAGAGGCTATGACACTGGGCGACCGGATTGTTATTATGAAAGACGGTTTCATTCAGCAGATTGGCACTCCCCAGGAAGTGTTTAACCATCCCTACAACCTGTTTGTGGCTGGCTTCATCGGCTCTCCCCAGATGAACTTCTTTGAAGCAAAACTGGTGAAGGTAGATGGCAAGTATGCTGTTGAACTTTACGGCAATACCGTTGTCCTGTCTGAAGAGAAGCAGGCAAGATTGGCCGCCAACAACGTAGAGGAGCAGGAAGTGGTATTCGGTCTGCGTCCGGAGCACATCACTCTGGAGGAAACCGGTATCACCGGCAAAATCGATGTGCACGAACTGATGGGTTCCACAATCCACCTGCACGTACAGGTAGAGGGCAAGGACATCGTTCTGGTTGTTTCCACAATGAATATGACCGGCGCAGAAGTTGCTGCTTTGAACTCCGGCAAGGAAGTAACCTTTAACTACGGCGGCAATGTTTGTCACGTATTTAACAAGGAAACAGGCGTCAATTTAGAGGCTTAATTCCTACATACCCACTGCGGACTCCTTCGGGAGTCCGCAGTTTTATTGCGTCCGGAGATTATGCTTTTCCGGCGGAAGGAAATCCGTAATTGCTATTTTGGAGCGCACGGTATATAATAAGGACAGAACGATTTTAAGGAGATTTTATGATTACAACCGTAACTGTCAAGCCGGGAATTACCCTGCACTGCTATACAGACAGCCGTTTTAAGCAGAACAGTTTAAGCGTGCAGTTTTTGCGCCCTATGCGCCGGGAGGAGGCGGGGCTAAACGCCCTCGTTCCTTCAATTTTACTCCGGGGATGTGAAAGCGCTCCGGACCTGCGGGAAATAACCCGCCGTTTGGATGATTTATATGGTGCCGCTATATCTCCGTTGGTGCGGCAAATCGGCGATTATCAAACAACCGGTTTTTACTGCAGTTTCATACCGGACCGGTTTTCTATGGATGGAGAAGCGATTCTCTCACCAATGATTTCATTTTTGGAAAAAATACTGTTCCAACCGGCATTAGAGTCCGGCGTGTTTCGCAGTGACTATGTAGAAAGCGAAAAACGGAACTTAATTTTGACTTTGGAGTCTCTTAAAAATGACAAGCGCGCCTACGCCTCCAATCGACTGATGCAGATTATGTGCCAGGGGGACAGTTGTGGCATCTCCCGTTTGGGGGAAATAGGGGATATTGAACCTCTTGCTTCAAAGCAGATATATGACCACTATGGGAAAATTCTACGGGAAAGCCCGGCGCAGTTTTTTTATGTGGGGGAAATGTCTGCGGAGAAGGTAAAAGAGAGGCTTTTAAGTCTTTGCAGTCAAATCGGAGAAGCCCCCATAACTCTGCAGGCGCAAACCGGTTTTTTTCAACCGCCCCGTGGTAGCCATAGGGAGATTATGGACGTTACCCAAGGCAGAATTTGTATGGGATTTTCTTCTTCCATTACCATTCGCAACGAAAAGTTTCCGGCTATGCAAGTGCTAAACAGCATCTTTGGCGGGGGAATGACCAGTAAACTCTTTATGAATGTTCGGGAGAAACAATCCCTTTGCTATGATATTTCTTCTGTATTTCGTAGCAGCAAAGGTATTATAACGGTGAGCGCAGGTGTAGACAAAGAGAATATCCCTGTCGCCACAGAAGAAATTCTAAAACAACTGGACTATTGCCGTAATGGCGAGATTGCGCCCCAGGAACTGGAGGCGGCGAAACTGTCACTTATCAGTTCTCTGCAAGGACTGCACGATACCCCCGGCGGCATTGAGGACTACTATACCTCTGCGTTGTTGACACAATGCCGGCTGATGCCGGAAGATTATCTCCGGGCAGTGGAGAAAGTAGATATTCCGCAAGTGGTGGAGGCTGCCAAAACATTAAAGTTACACACCCAGTTTTATTTGAGGGGGAAATGAGATGGAAAAACGTGAATACCCCCAACTGGGAGAGACGGTCTTTACGGAAAAAATAGAAAATGGGCTTACGGTTATGGTGCTGAACCGGCCGGGATTCCAGAAAAAGGCGGCGTATTTTGCTACAAATTTCGGCGCGATGCAAACCGCGTTTTCTCTGGATGGAGAGGAGATTGTTGCACCGGCAGGAATTGCCCATTTTTTGGAGCATAAAATGTTTGATATGCCTGACGGCAGAGACATTTCTGCGGAATTTGCGGCCTTGGGCGCATATCCCAACGCATTTACCAGTTTCGATATGACGGCCTACCATTTTTCCTGCACAGAAAATTTTGAAAACAGTTTAAAACTGCTGCTGGAGTTTGTATCTACGCCTTATTTTACAAAAGAAAGCGTGGAAAAAGAGCAGGGGATTATTGGTCAGGAAATCGACATTTACCGGGACAGTCCCGATTCCCGGGTCTTTGAAAATCTGATGCTGGCAGGGTATAAGAACCACCCCATCCGCGTGCCGATATTGGGTACGAGAGAGAGCATTGGGGAGATAACACCGGAAATTTTGTATCAGTGCCACCGGGCATTTTACCATCCTGGGAATATGCTGCTTTGCGTAATGGGAGATGTAGAACCGGAGCAGGTGAGTGAGATTGCCCGGCAGATGCTTTCCGGGATAGAAACCCCGGTGGTAACGGTGCACAAGCCATGGCAGGAGGATATGGAAGACGTAGACCCAGAAATTCGAGAGAAAATGGAAGTGTCTATGCCCATGTTTCAACTGGGATTCAAGTGCGAGCCTGCACCTTTGGGTGAAGCGGCAGTACTGCAGGAAATTACCGGGGAATTGGCAGCAGAGGCTCTGTTTGGCGAGTCCTCCCAACTGTATTTGAATTTGTACGAAAAAGGACTGATTGATACCTCTTTCGGCGGTGGGTTTGACAGTTTGGAGGGAATGGCCCAACTCACCGCTGCCGGGGACAGTGAGCACCCGGAGCAGGTGCGGGATGCCATTTTGCAGGAAGGAAAGAATTTGGTGGCCCGGGGCATCGGCAAGGAGGATTTTTTGCGCATGAAGCGCAGCGCATTCGGTCGGAGAATCCGGGGATTGGACCGATACGATTCCACTTGTTTTCGTCTTTGTGCATATCATTTTGCAAAGACCGATTATCTGAACTTTCCGGAAGCATACCGAAAAGTAAAGGAAGAAGATGTTCTGGCGTTTATCAAACGCGTGGTAAAACCGGAGCGAACCAGCCTTTCAGTGATTGAATAAGGAGGTTTTTCTATGAACTATGCAAACATATCTTTCCCCAGTTTGGGGATTGACATCAATCCCCCCAGTTCGTTTTCCATCGGCATTTTTACGGTGCATTTTTACGGACTGATTATTGCCATAGGGCTGATTTTAGCCGTGGTGTACGGCATGAAACGCAGCAGTGCCTTTGGTTTGAAAGAAGACGATATTTTAGACGGCGTTTTGTGGATTGTACCGGTGGCGATTGTCTGCGCCCGGCTGTATTACTGCATTTTTGCCTGGGATAACTATAAGAACAATCCCATTTCTATGCTATACATCTGGGAAGGCGGTCTGGCCATTTACGGCGGCGTTATCGGCGCGGCCATCAGTGTGGTTGTCCATTGTCGAATTAAGAAAATTCGTTTAGGCGCGGTACTGGACGTGGTGTCCATTGGTTTTTTAATCGGACAGTCTTTGGGAAGATGGGGGAATTTCTTCAATCGGGAAGCCTTTGGCGCGCCTACGGAAAGTTTTTTGCGGATGGGACTTTTGAACACAAAAACCGGAATAATAGAGTATTATCATCCTACGTTCTTATATGAATCCCTGTGGAACTTTATTGGCTTTTTGCTGTTACACTTTCTGTCCAAAAAGCGGAAATATGACGGTCAAATCGCACTGGGATATGTGGCGTGGTACGGTTTGGGCCGAGCCTTTATTGAAGGCTTGAGAATGGACAGTCTTTACTGGGGCCCTTTCCGCGTCAGTCAAATGCTGGCGGCAATTAGTTGCGCGGCGGCGGGTGCAGTGCTTGTTTGGCAGGCCTTTCGCCCCCACGCCCCGAAAGATCTGTTTGTCAACCGGGTGACGGAAATAGCAGAAGTGGCAGAAGAACCGGAAGAAACTGAATAACAAGTAAAACGCACCTTTGGAGAACCAAAGGTGCGTTTTTTACAGCAATTGTTTTCGCAGTTCTTCCGAAGAAAGGGGAGACAGGTCTGCCGGCGCAATGTCAAACATTGTTTTACAGCCAAAATCTTTCCGTCGGTACATCTTATAAGCGGCCCGGGCACAGGCAAGGAGAATACTTGCAGTAAATTCCGGATTGGAATCTAATTGCAAACGGTATTCAATACATTGTTTGTGCTCACCTTGGGCGCCGGTAACACCGGTGCGGATAACCTGCCCGCCGTGGGGAAGGGCGGAATGTTGCGCGGTTAGTTCCTCTTGGGAGAGGAATGTAACGGTGGTATCATAGTCAGCAAAGTAATTGGGCATGGTGACAATTTCCCGGCGAATCCGTTCTTTGTCTGCGTCCTCTGCTGCAACCACAAAGCACTCCCGCTTGTGTTTTTCCCGGGAGGTCAGGGTGGGAGTTTCTCCACTGCGTACCCGATTTACTGCATCTTCTACGGGAACGGTATATTGCCGGGCATCCAAAACACCATCAATTTTCCGAATGGCATCGGAGTGTCCCTGGCTGACGCCCCGCCCCCAGAAGGTATAATCCGATCCATTTGGTAAAATGGCGGCGGCGTAAAGCCGATTCAGGGAAAACATACCCGGGTCCCAGCCGGCAGAAATCACAGCCGTTTTCTCGCCGGCCTTTGCGGCGGCATCTGTGTTTTCAAAATGCTGGGGAATTTTGGCGTGGGTGTCAAAACTGTCCACAATGCAAAAATGCTTTGCCAGGGCAGGTGTCATTTCCGGCAGATCTTTTGCGCTTCCGCCGCAGATGATTACCACATCAACTTCCGACTGAAACCGGAAAATATCCTCTGCCGAATAGACCGGCGTACCGAACAGGGTGGAAATGCTTTCCGGAGGACGGCGGGTGAAGATGCCCACCAGATTGGCGTCTTCTGCCTGCCGGACAGCACATTCTACCCCTTTGCCCAGATTCCCATATCCGTAAATTGCAATTTTCATTCTGCGCGCACCTTTCTTTGGTATGAGAGAAGTCAAGCAAAACCGCCCATCAGCAGCGCTTATTTTTCGTCTTTGTAAATTTCTTTAAAGTACTTGTAGGTATCAACCTTCAGTTCGCCGCAAGCAGCCTCGTCGCAGGCAACGATGCCATCGGGATGCATTTGCAAAGCGGAGATGGTCCAAGCGTGGTCAACACCGCCTTCAACACAATGACGCAGAGCGCGAGCCTTATTGTGGCCACTAATCAGCAACAATACCTGTTTGGAGTCGCAGACAGTACCAACACCCACAGACAGAGCGGTTTTGGGAACTTTATTGGGATCGTTGTCGAAGAAACGGGAGTTAACAATCAAGGTGTCTTCGGTCAGCGCCCGAACGCCGGTACGGGAAACCAAAGAGGTAAAGGGTTCGTTAAAAGCAATGTGGCCGTCTACGCCGGAGCCGCCTAAGAACAGGTCAATACCGCCGTAGGAAGCAATCTTGTCCTCATAACGCAGACATTCGGCTTCCAGGTCTTCTGCCATACCGTTGAGGATGTTGATGTTCTGTGCTGGAATATCAATATGGTTGAAGAAATTGTCGTGCATAAAGTACCAGTAACTCTGGTCATGTTCCCGGGGCAAACCCACATATTCATCCATATTGAAAGTAACGACATTCTTAAAGGTGACCTCACCGGCTTTGTTCATCTCAATCAGACGCTTATAGACGCCCAAGGGGGAGGAGCCGGTGGGAAGACCAAGAATAAAGGGACGGTTTTCCTTGTGGTTGTTGATGGCATCGGCAATATGCTGCGCCGCCCAAGCACACATGTCATCGTAGTTGTTCTTAATGATCAGTTTCATTTAAAAATCACTCCTAAAATAAGAATAATGATTAACACCAACTCGAGCCTACCCAATATGCGAAGGATTGGGCTGGTGGATAACCGACAGATTTATTTTGCGATATCCGCAACAAAAGTGCGTTTATCTCTGAAAAACACATTAAAAGTTCTGTCTAAACTTTAGCACAGTCAACACCCAAAGTCAAGAAATTGTGTGTCGAAGAAGTGTCGTATGGCATCAAGCCACAGAAGTATTTTGCCACTCTTTTTATAAATATTTCTACAATAAACACATGGACTTGCAAACAGTTTTTTAAATATTACTTTTCATTTTTAAAAATTCCCAATGTGTTTTTTGTAAAAAGTGAAGGGCAAAAAAACCTGAACGCAAAAGCGTTCAGGTTTTTTGGTGGGCATATACTCGTTAAATTCGAACTTAAAACAGTTTCTGTTTCTGGCTTTGGTTCCGTCCTTAGTTCTGTATTGAAATAGCTATCATTGCCCCATCTTCTTACCATGTGCAGGACAATGTACCGTCTGCGTTAGCGGTGATCTTTGTTCCAAAGGGAACACACATATCCGCAAGATACTTCCCGATTTCCGGGTCGCAGCTGATATAGGGAAGACCTTGACGGGACTTATTTTCGCCCATGGACATCTCAATGGGTAACAGGGTCAGCCTTGTCAGCTTCGTGCCCTCTGTTTCCCAATAAGGAATTACGGAACGGAACATCCGCTTGTCTGTCATCAGACCCACAGTAAAGTCTTTGGAACGCTTTTTCAACAGCTCGTGGACCGTGGCGGCAGAGGTTAAGCCGTTCTTTTCATAAAAATCCTCTGGTGCAAAGTGTACATTGTACAGTTGCAAAACAAAGTCGCCTAGTGAATAGAAAATGGGGCAATCCTTATATACCTCAATTGGACGCAACAGATGAGGTCCATGTCCCAAAATCGCATGAGCACCGGCATCGATACATTCGTGGGCAAACTGCTGCAAAAATTCCGAAGGAGATTCCTTGGCGCTGCCGCTCAGCTGGTGGGAGTGCACAGAGATCATAATGTAATCTGCCTGAAGTTGCGCCTCGTAAATTGCTTTTTTCACCCGTTGTAGATCCGCGGTATTCACTTTCGATACATGGCGTCTTTGGGTGCCGCAAACAAATTTCATGCCACCCAGCTCTGCCTCGTTTTCCGCAAGGGGTGGATGATAGCCTTCTGCCCGGGTAATCTCTTTTTCTGCATTGACATTGGTGTCTTTCCCCAACTGCTTGATGTAGTCGATATCCTCCTGGGGCAATTCGATATAGCTTTCGATCCGCAGGCCGTTGGTGCCGGGTCTTCCCGGTACACGGGGGGATTGCGCACCTGCCATAGCGGAAGGCTCAAAGGAGGTGTTTACCGCAATTAGCGCCACACGACCATTTGGTGTTTCCAGATACTTGGGGGCTGCTGCCTGGCCGAGATTTCTGCCAAGGCCCGCATGGACAAGGTTACTGGCATCCAATGCATCGATGGTTGCAAGTAGACCACCGTAGGAAAAGTCAAGAGCGTGGTTGTTGTTGGCGCTGGTCATATTAAAGCCAAAAGGCTTAATATTATCGAGAATTTCCGGATCTGTGCGGATATAGGTGCCGCCGCTGAACTGGGAAGCACAAGTCTCTCCTTCGTGATTCAGGGTCGTTTCCAGATTGAAAAAACGGGCATCACCCTGCTTGATAAAGTCTGCCAATGCGCCGAATCCTTCATACCCGGGGTAAATCGGCTTTTGGATGATCATATCACCGGCTGCAGTAAATTTCATGGTTTGTCCTCCATCAATGTGTAAGCCGTCCGAATTGCCGCTTCCAAACCAAACGCCAAAGAGTCCTTGCGTATCCATTCTTCACGGGTGTGGCTGCCACCACCAAAGTAAACACCCATGCAGATCGCGGGAATGCCTAAAGACAGCGGAATATTACAATCGGTGGATGCAGATTTTGTAGTCACCGGTATGCCGATCACATCAGTAATCACCGGACGTATCCTTTCCACCAATACGGCAATCTTTTC
>JAZOXE010000089.1:0-5655 GCA_045659525.1 Faecousia sp.
ATCCGACTTTTCAAATACCCGGTAGAAGTCCGACGGATACGAGGTCCAAAGCACACGATGCCTCCGGTTTGAACTCCAAGTTTTTCACAGTCTGCGACACTGTTAACATCCGCATCCAGCACCACCTCTGTGGTATCAAAACTGCGCTTAACGGAGGAATATTCTCCGTTTACGTGGATGGAAGGATTACAAAGTTGCAACGTGCCCTCTATCACTTTTCCGTCTCTGGTATACACTCGCACATTTTCTGTCTCCGCATTATTTGCGTTCATACCGCCCAATGGCGTCAAGCGCAGGCGACCGTTTCCTTTTATTTCCGCCACCATGGCTCCCAAGGTGTCCGTATGCGCCGCCAGCATCAGGCCGTCACTTTCGTCTTTGCCACCCAAATCCACCATTATGCCACCCTTTGTAGTGACATTCACCGAGTAGCCCATGGTTTCAAAGGTTTCTTTCAGCCACTTTGCCGCATTGCCAGTATATCCGGAGGGAGAATCTATGTTTAACAGCCGCTGTGCCATCTCCCATGCGTAGTCTGCATATTCCCTTTCAATCATAACAAATCCTCCTGACGTTTCTTTGCTTTACCTGCAAATTATCCAATATGTTACCAGTATACCACAGAGAAATTATGGAAACAAGGGAATTTCGACAAATAATGTTTGCAAAATGGCGTTTCGTGTTGTATTATATATTTTGAAGAAGTAGGCTTATGCCATGCAGAAAGACCGGAAGAAAATCCGGTTTCGAAAGGAGATACAGCATGCATCAAATACAATCTACCCCCAATCAGGATGTCACTATTGATCTTTGGCGGGTAGTTCAAATTTTATGGAAGCGGCTTTGGATTTTGATTTTTGCCGCCGTAGTAATGGGAACTGCCACATTGGCTTATACCTCTGTCTTTGTTGT
The DNA here is from genome assembly GCA_045659525.1 of Faecousia sp. GTDB lineage: Bacteria > Bacillota > Clostridia > Oscillospirales > Oscillospiraceae > Faecousia. Next base: position 913 of record JAZOXE010000089.1, read on the forward strand.
TCCCACTTACCGGGCAAGTTTTACCGCCTATGTTAATAACCGTTTGAACACAGACGGCGCGGGCAGTACCAGTACATCGGACTTGAATGCGTCCATCGGTCTTACCTATCTGTATGCTGAAATTGTGGAAAGCCGCAGTGTTTTGGTAGATGCGGCAGAACTTTGCGGTCTAAATTATTCCTACAGCCAATTATCCCAAATGGTTAACACTTCCTCTACAGAAAATGCTGCGCTGATTACTGTTTCCGTTGAAGCGGAAGATCCGGCATTGGCCGCGCAACTGGCAGAAGCAATTTCTCTTACCGCCCCGGAGCATGTTGCCCGGGTCGTTGACGGCAGTTCCATGCGTATTGTGGACTCTCCGGTACAACCGAAAAGTCCCTACGCTCCCAACACATTTCAAAACACGATACTTGGTGCTATCATTGGATTTGCCGTAACTGCATTAATCGCAATCATTGTCGATTTGGTTTATGATCGGGTGCAAAGTAGCGAGGATTTGGAGACGCGATACAATTTGGTTGTTATAGGCAGAATCCCGGATATGGAAAAAGCAGAAAAAGCCTATCGAAGCAGTTCTTACTATAAGCAAGCAGCAGGAGAGTAACAGAGAATGAGCGAGACAAACAGAAGATATACAAAAGACAGGCATCTGCTGACAGATAAATCCCCTTTTGCTGTCCAGGAAGCCTACAAGGCCTTGCGTACAAACGTGATGTTTTCTCTACCGGGAAGCGGATGCAAATGTTTAGGCATTACCAGCCCCTCCCCCGGAGAAGGCAAAAGCACTACTGCCGTAAACTTGGCCATTTCTCTGGCGCAAATTGACAAGCGGGTACTGCTTATCGATGCGGATATGCGAATCCCTACCATTGCAGGGAAATTGCCTTTGGTTTCGGTTCCTGGATTGAGCGACTTTTTGGTAGGCGAAGCCACTTTGGAACAGACAGTTCGCAATATGGAAAACACCTATGGCATCCACGTACTCCCTTCCGGCAACATCCCGCCGGATCCCACCGGTCTTTTAGAAGCAAAACAACTGGAGAATCTCTTTAACGCCATCCGTAAAAACTACGATTATGTGATTGTGGACTTGCCTCCCATCAATACGGTTTCCGATGCCGTTATCCTCTCCCGGTATATTGACGGCTACTTAATCGCTGTGTGGGAAAAGCAGACAGAACACCGGGCTATTGCAGATGCCTTGAAGCAGTTGCAGTTAGGTAACAGTAACATTTTAGGTTTTGTTTGCACCGGCGGTAGCATTGGAAAGAACAAATATTATTATCGACGGTAGAAAGTAAGATTATGATTAACATTTACGATTTTCATTCTCATATACTTCCGGGTATGGATGACGGCTGTGTAAACGTGGCGCAGTCTTTGGATGCGCTGTGCAAAAGTGCTGCCCAGGGTGTTCGGACTATCTGCCTGACTCCCCATTATTATCCGGTAGAAACCGTAAATGAATTTCTTTCTCGCCGGCAGACGGCTATGGACACTCTCACCGCTGCCATTTCTCAAGAAAAAGAAGATTTCCCACAACTGTGTTTGGGCGCAGAAGTGGCTTACCACCCCGGTTTGAGTGTTTTGGATGATTTGGAAGAATTGCGGTTGGGAAATTCCCGATATTTGCTTTTGGAACTTCCCTTTCAACGTTGGGGATCGGAAATCATTCGGGATATCCGTAATATTTTTAACACCCGGGGTGTTATCCCCATTCTTGCCCACATCGAACGGTATTTGCTGTTCCAAAAAAAATCCACTATGCGTGAAATGCTCAATCAAGATGTACTTATCCAAATGAACGGCGAATTCCTATTGAACTGGGCAACCCGGGGGAAAGCAAAATCCATGATTAAAAATGGCGCGGTACACTTGTTAGGTTCTGACTGCCACAACTTAACGGACCGTGCTCCTAATTTAGGGGAAGCCGTTGCCTATTTACAAAAAGGCAGTGTTGCATCCTATCTTCCCGATTTTATCGGTTTTCAAGAGGAGATTATTGCGCAAATTTGCGGTGACTGATAACGAAAGGAGTTTCTTATATGAAACAACACAAGTTCCACTTAGAACATTGGCAGATTATTGCCCTGTTGTTAGCGGTCTATGATGCAATTGTTGTAAATGTCGCATTCTTTTTAGGCTTGTGGTTTCGTTTTGACTGCATTTACTCGGAGATTCCTCCGGAATATTTCCGGGCATTTTTGCAGTTCGTGCCTATTTATACCGGCATATCCCTGATTACTTTCTGGTTTATGAAACTGTATAACAGCCTTTGGCGTTATGCCAGTTTCTCGGAACTTCTTCGGGTAATTATTGCCACAGCCATTACCGGCATATTACATATTATCGGTATTTCTCTGATAAAACCTATGCCTGCGTCTTATTACATTGTAGGCATCGGTATGCAGTTCCTGCTTCTGTTGGGTGTGCGGTTTTCTTACCGTTTTATCCTTCGGGAACGCAGAAGATGGAAAGTGTCTTCAGATAAAGCCGTACGGGTTATGCTCATCGGCGCAGGTAATGCCGGCCAAATCATTTTACAAGATATTATCCGACAAAAAGAAGAAAGCCTAAAAGTTTGTTGTGTCATTGACGACAACCCCAATAAATGGGGACGCTATATGGACGGCGTACCAGTTGTGGGCGGACGGGACGACATTCTGCTGAACGTCAAAAAGTATCATATTGAACGAATTCTGTTGGCTATCCCCTCTGCATCTGCTGAAGATAAGCGGGATATTCTGAATATCTGCAAAGAAACCGGCTGTGAAATGAAAAACCTGCCCGGTATGTACCAGTTGGTATCCGGAAAGATTACAGTTGGCGATATGAAAAACGTGGCCGTTGAAGACTTGTTGGGGCGGGAACCCATCAAAGTCAATATGGATGAAATTTATACAGAAATCAGCGGCAAAACCATTTTGGTTACCGGCGGCGGCGGTTCCATTGGCAGTGAACTTTGCCGACAGGTTGCCGCACACCACCCCAAGCAACTGATTATCTTTGATGTTTACGAAAACAGCGCCTATGAAATCGAGCAGGAACTGCGGCAAAAATATCCCTCACTGAATCTTTTGGTGTTAATCGGTTCTGTCCGGGATAGCCGCCGAATTGAAAGCGTTTTTGCAACCTATCATCCGGAAATTGTTTATCACGCAGCCGCCCATAAGCACGTTCCGCTTATGGAAGTCAGCCCTTGCGAAGCCATCAAGAACAACGTTATCGGCACATACAAAACAGCTCACGCCGCTCTGATTCACGGCTGTAAGCGGTTTGTTCTGATTAGTACCGACAAGGCCGTAAACCCCACAAACATTATGGGTGCCAGCAAGCGGCTGTGTGAAATGGTAATTCAAAGTTTCAGCGCGGCAGTAAAGGCAAAAGACGCCAAACATCTGCCTTTGCTTTTCACCCACTATGAGGAAGATTTCTCTGCCGTTAAAAACGCCCCTGTCGATTCCCCGTTCTGCACGGAATTTGTTGCTGTGCGATTCGGAAACGTTTTGGGTAGTAACGGCTCTGTTATCCCTCTGTTTAAGAAACAGATTGAGAAAGGTGGCCCAGTCACCGTCACCCATCCGGACATTATCCGCTATTTTATGACCATACCTGAAGCCGTTAGTCTGGTTATGCAAGCCGGCACTTACGCCAAGGGCGGAGAGATCTTCGTTCTGGATATGGGCGCGCCGGTCAAAATTGATGAACTGGCAAGAAACCTGATTAAACTCTCCGGTCACAAACCGGATGTAGAAATTCCCATTGTATACACAGGGTTGCGCCCCGGCGAAAAACTGTATGAAGAAAAACTGATGGCGGAGGAAGGTCTTTCCAAAACGCCCAACGACTTAATCCACATCGGCACCCCCATTCCCTTTGATGTTTCCAGTTTCCAAAAGAGTCTGAAATATCTTATGGAAGCGGCTTATCAAAATGATGAAGGAATCCGGGATATGGTTGCCGATATGGTGCCTACCTACCACCCCGCTCCAAAGGGCGCTGGTAAGGATGAGACCTACGAAAAACTGTATAAAGAAGCGGTCACCGCGCATTGATTGTAAACGCCCCAAATCCACTGGATTTGGGGCGTTTTTATATGGTAAAATACATGCTCCTTCTGATGTTTAAAATAGCAGGGGCTATGTTAGTACTTTGTGCCACAGATGGCATCTGTAATTTCCGACGCATCTTTTAGCACCAAATCCGGCTTATCTGTGGCATTCTCTAAAATCTCTTGGGTGGTTTCTCCACTCATTACCAGAATGCCCGTTATGCCGGCATTTAATCCGGATTTGACATCGGTGTAAATGCGGTCACCTACCATAGCCGTATGCTCTTTGGTAAATCCCAACCGCTCCATAGCAAGTTCCGGCATCAGCGGACTGGGTTTTCCAATCACCTGGGGATATCGACCGGATACATTATATAGCATTTGGCATACGCTTCCGCAGTCAGGAACACTGCCAAATTCTGTGGGACAAACCAAATCCGGATTGGTTGCAATATAAGGCAATTCCGGTTTTGTCAAAAGCAAACGGCTGACATCTTCCAACTTCTGAAATGTCAATTCCGTATCAAATCCCATTACCAGACATTCTGTTTCCGAAAGATTCTCTGTAACGGTAAATCCGTTCTCTTCCAGTTCTCTCTTAAAGGACCGAGTACCGCAAACATAAAGGCGCTTTCCGCTGTGGTGTTTTTTTAAGTACCAGGCAGTGGCTTGGGCAGAGGTCATAAAAT
>JAZOXE010000090.1:0-2945 GCA_045659525.1 Faecousia sp.
AAGAGCGGAAACGCCTTGGGAAATTGCAGATGAGGCAGTTTTCTTCCGGACGATGCGGGCAAGTTTTGCCATGCGCAGAAAAACCCTGCAAAACGGTCTTGCATCCGGTTTCCCGGAACTGGGGAAAACCGGCGCCGGGGAAGTCATCGCCGCCTGCGGTTTTCCGGAAAATGTCCGGGGAGAAACCCTGGGGATTCCGGAATTTGCGGCCTTATCCAATGAAATTGTCAGGAGAAAACATAATGATTAAATTTTTGTTTTTAGACTTAGATGACACTATCTTGGATTTTCACAAAGCAGAAGAAATTGCTTTGGGGAAGACTTTACGCCATTTTGGGTTGGAGCCCACCCCGGAAGTCTGCGCCCGGTACAGTAAAATCAACAAAGAGCACTGGGAGAGACTGGAGCGGGGAGAGTTGACACGGGAAGAAGTGCTTGTAGGCAGGTTCCATAAACTAATGACAGAGTATGGCATAGCGGCGGACCCGGAGCGGTGCGCCAGAACCTACGAAAACTTTTTATCCCAAGGACATTATTTTCTCCCGGGCGCAGAGGAAGCGCTGGAAAATCTGTCCAAAAAATATCTGCTTTACCTTGCCAGTAACGGTACGGCAAAAGTGCAGGCTGGGCGGCTAAAAAGCGCCAACATCAGCCATTATTTTAAGAAAATATTTATCTCCCAGGAAATTGGATTTAACAAACCGGATTTAAAGTACTTTGAGGGGTGTTTCCGCGAGATTCCGGATTTTGATCGTAGCCTGGCAATGATTGTGGGAGACAGTTTAACGTCGGATATTTTAGGCGGGATCCGGGCCGGGATTGCCACCTGCTGGGTAAATCCCGGACAAAAGCCCCCGAAAGATGAAATTCGCCCGGATTATGAAATCCGGGGCATCGGTGAATTGGAGGCGCTATTAGAGAGATTATGAAAATAATTGATATGGAAAACCACCCCCGGAAAACGCACTACGAATTTTTTAAGGCAATGGCGTATCCCTATGTGGGTATGACTGCAGACGTGGATGTGACCAATCTGGTGGCGTTTGCAAAGCGAGAAAAAGGTTCTACCTTTTTGGCTTGTCTGTGGGCGGCAGCGCATAGCGCCAATGCCGTGCCGGAAATGCGACAACGGATTTGCGGGGATAAAGTGGTGGAGTATGAATACTGCAGAACCGGTCATACGGTGGCATTGCCAAATCATACATTTTGCAACTGCACCACCGATAGCCGTATGCCCTTAAAAGAATACTTGGAGTATGCGCACATTGCGCAGGAATCGGCGAAAGAGCAAACCGGATTTGTCAATCAAGCGGAAGAGGAAACCGGTATGTTTTTTGCTTCCTGCGTGCCGTGGGTTTCTTTTACGCAGGTGATTCAGCCTGCGCCCATTCCGGCAGACTGCAACCCCCGGATTATATTTGGTAAATACAAAAAAGAGGGGGAAAAAGTGTTACTGCCGGTGTCCATACAGTGCAACCACGCACTGGTAGACGGATATCATATCGGACTCTTTTTTGCGTTTTTTGCACAGGTAAATGATAATCTTACAGACGGACGGGAACCGACTTTCCGATTACCATAGAATCCGGCGTTACCTTGCAGTCCATTGCAAGTACTGTCACACCGGCTTGCGCCGCATTTCGCAGAGCCGATGAGAACTCCGCGTCTGTGATATCGTTGGGGTGTAGATAGAAGACGTTTTCCATTTGAATCACAAAAAGTACATAGCAGGCATAGCCCGCTTCCAATGCGCGGGTTAATTCCTTGAGATGTTTTGCACCCCGGGTAGTGGGGGCATCGGGAAATGCGCACACTCCGTCTTGTTCCAATGTAACGCCTTTTACTTCCAAAAAGCAGGGTTTTCCCTCTTTCAGGAAAGAAAAATCGAAACGGGATTCTTCGTAGATGGTTTCTGAACGCAAGTTGGAAATCTCACCCAAACCGCCGGCCATCAGCCATTCCTTTGCGGCGGCGTTGGGGGCTTGGGAGTCCATATTGATAAGCCGTTGTCCCTTTTCCACCGCGATGAGGTCATACCTTGTTTTTCGATTAGGGGAGAGACAGTCGGCACACCAAACTTTCCCGCCAGGCACAAGAAGTTCCCGGCAACGCCCGGTGTTTTTTACATGGCAAATCTCTGTTTTGCCGTTAATTTCAACGTGAGCGATAAAGCGGTTGGGGCGGGAGATAAATTTGCCGGGTACCATAGTATGATAGCGCATAATTTTCATTCCTTTTTATGTTAGGGTAGAGCGACAAATCCGAATCCGCCTTAAAGCGGTGAATTTCGGCACATTTCGCTCTATTGTGTCTTGCAAGGCACAAAACGCAGCAAATATTTTTGTGTATTTGCGAGTATTTTAACGAAGATAGAGCAATAAACCATCCTTTGTAAAACGAGTTCGGATTTGTTGCTCTACACTATGGAGGTATATGATGGAATATCGTGTTTTGGGAAAAACGGGACTGAAAGTATCCCGGATTGGATTTGGAGGAATCCCTATTCAGCGAATTGAAGCCGGGGAGACCCGCCCGTTGATGGAAAAACTGGTGGCAGAAGGTGTCAATTATATTGATACTGCCAGAGGTTACACCGTCAGCGAGGAATATTTGGGAAAGGCATTAACCGGCTTGCGTCAGCATTTCATTCTGGCAACCAAAAGTATGGCCCGCAGCAAAGAGGGGATGGCCCGGGATATTGATATTAGTCTGAAAAATTTAGGCACGGACTATATTGACTTATACCAGGTTCACAATCCCAGTAAGGGGGACTTGGAGCAGGTGCTTGCTCCCGGGGGCGCGCTGGAAGCCTTGAAAGAGGCGAAAGCCGTTGGGAAAATCGGACACATCGGCATTACGCTTCACAGTGTGGATTTGTTCCGGGAAGCCGTGGAGTATGACTGGGTAGAAACCATTATGTTCCCCTATAACCTGGTGGAAACCCA
>JAZOXE010000091.1:0-6419 GCA_045659525.1 Faecousia sp.
GGCGCGATATCGCCGCAGGGACGGTCGCCCACCTTGGTGACCAGCACCTCGACCGCCTGGGTATTGGCTCGGGCAAAAATATCTGCAAACTGCTTTTCCATGTACGCCAAACAGTCTTTGTCTTCTGACCGGTACTCGCAGAGCATTTTCGCACTTTGGGCAATGGTATTGACAGAGGTACCGCCGCTGATGGTGCCCACATTGTAGGTAGTACGGCAGCCTTCTTTTTGGGGAATTGCGATCTGATAGATATCGGCAACGATTTGCGACAGGCATGCAATGGCGTTGGGCAGACCGAAGCGTTGGAAGGAATGCCCACCCTCCGTTTGCACCTCCACCTCATAACGGTGGGAACCCACACAACGGTCGTTGATCAGATTCAAATTGCTGTCAAAAGAGATAAACAAAGCAATTCTGCCTTCATAATCCTTGAACAGCTGGCGTGTGCCCTTTAAATTGCCAAGTCCTTCTTCTCCGGAGTTTGCAACAAAGAGAAAGCCACCTTTGGGTTGGATATCGTGCTCCACGCAGTACTTTGCCAGCAATAACATCACCGCCAGGCTTGCAGTGTCGTCGCCTACGCCGGGACAGCAGATCTTTTCGCCGTCATCGACCAGCGACATCGGTTCTGTATCCGGGAATACGGTGTCCGTATGGGCAACGAAAACAGTGATATCCTTGCTGCCCTGGCAGTTCAGCGGGAAAATTACATTCAGCGCTTCGTCTATGTAAACACCTTCTGCACCCACGGCCTCCAACCACTGCTTGCAATAAGCTGCACGTGCTTCTTCTTTTCCGGAAGGTGCAGGGATCAAGCACAGTTCCTTGAGTGTTTTCATCATAAGTGCTTCGTTAGCTTTTACATAGCTTTTAATATTTTCTACATTCATGTGCGTCTACCCCCCTTTTTGTATATCCTCATTTTACATTTTCCTTGTGCAATCGTCAACAATGTGTTATATTGTGGTTACACGAACTTCAAAAGTGTGGTAAACCTACAAAGGAGTGAAATTATGGAATTGCTACAGCTGCGCTATTTTCAAGAAAGCGCCATAAACGGCAGCTTCGCCAAAACCGCAGAGGCGCACAATGTGCCTGCCACATCGGTTTCTGCATCTGTAAAACGGTTGGAAAAGGAGCTGGGCTGTTCATTATTTGACCGAGCCTGCAATCGGATACAGCTCAACGAAAACGGCAAATTGTTCTTAAAAACCGTGGACGAAATACTTCGGAAACTGGAACACGCAGTGTATACCCTCCAGCCGGAAGTGGACGATGATCGGCAGATCCGGATGCTTGTACGCACAACGCGCGGTGAAATTACAAATGCGATCATTGCCTTCAAACAGAAATATCCAAAGGCGATTTTTAGTACGGTGTTTGACTTTTCCGAGACCGATTACGACAGTTATGATATCGTGATCGATGAACAAAAGGACGGATACAGCGGCTATGATAGATTCCTTTTTATGCGTACCCGGATCCGCATCAAAGCAGCTGCAAAAAATCCTCTATGCGGAAAACCGCTCACGCTTCGACAGTTGGCATCTACTTCCTTCATTTCCATTGGTGAGCAAAACAGTATGAATAAGATTCTGATCAATGCCTGCAAACAGGCTGGCTTTCATCCCAACATTGTTATTCAGTGCAACGATATAAAATGCTACGAAGAGTGTCTTGCGGCAGATGTCGGGATCGCATTGGGACGGGAGTATCCCAATGCGGTGCTATCTGATCGGATCCAATATTTGAATGTGACAGATTTTGATGAGGTGCAAACAATCTGTTGCTATTATAAAAGTGCTTCCGCCTATGGGGTTGTCGGCGATTTTCTGCGGTTTTTACAGCAACGGGGCATGCCTTCTGCCTGAGGCGTTTTTACGACCAGACGATTAGACAAGTTAAATACCAGGAGAACCTATTGATTCTTAGGATACAATGTCTTTGATATAAACAAAAAATCCGAACGTACTTCCTATCGTGAAGTAGTTCGGATTTTTCATATATGGTGGACGATAACGGACTCGAACCGCTGACCCTGCGCACGTCAAGCGCATGCTCTACCAGCTGAGCTAATCGTCCGAATGCAGGACTCATTATAGCCTTTGGCGCTTGGTTTGTCAAGGGTTTTCCGGGAAAATGTCAAAAATCCGGAATAAAGGATTGGCAGGCGGAATCACTTTCTTGAATGAATCCGTTCAGGTGATTGAGATACATCCAACTGAGCACCGCGTCATATTCTTTCTGGGTAACTTTCCGATGAAAGGGGGCAGGCAAACCGGGCATAGGGGTATACTGGCGCATCAGACTGACTAAAATCTCCCCCGGCGCAAAGGCTTCTCCCAAGAAATCCAGCACTTTCAAGGAGTTTTCGATATGTCCCGGTAGGATTAAGTGGCGGACAATAACGCCTTTTTGCAGCCGCTCACCGCTCCATACCGGCTTTCCCACTTGCTTTACCATTTCCCGGATGGCTTTCACGGCATAAGAAAAATAGTCCGGCGCTCCGGAGAGGGATCGGCTTAAGTTTTCGTCGGCATACTTAAAATCTGGCAGATAAATATCCACGTTCCCTTTCATTGCTGCGATGGTTTCCGGCCGCTCATAGCCACCGCAGTTATACACTACCGGTACCGGCGGTTTTTCCTCAAGGGCATATAAAACGGTAGGCAGATAATGGGTGGGAGTGACGAGGTCAATGTTTTCCGCCCCTTGGGAGATAAGGTTGCGGATGATGTCTTTTAGATCTTCGCCGGTTACATCTTTTCCGGCAGGGGTACGGCTGATGGCGGCGTTTTGGCAGTAGGAACAGCCAAGGGTACAGCCACCGAAGAAGATAGCGCCACTGCCGCCGTTGCCAGCCAAAGCGGGCTCTTCCCACCGGTGAATCATCACTTTTGCGACTTTGGCGACCGGGCCGCCGCCGCAAAAGCCCCGCTCTCCCGCGACCCGGTTTACGCCGCATTGCCGGGGACACAAATTACAGTTTTGATAGTCCATTTTTCTGTTCCGTTTCTTTTTTTCTTATCATATCACGGGCAATAAGAGAACACAAGGCGGAAATTGACAGACCGGGGGAAATTGACTATAATATAGAAAATTTACTGGAGGGATAGCGATGCAGATAATTGCGGATAGACGGGCTTTACACCGGATTCCGGAACTGGATTTGGAACTGCCGAAGACGGTGGAATATGTATTGGGGCAGTTAAAATCCCTTTCCTGCCGGGTGGTTCAGCCGACAAGGGGAAGCGTGTGCGCCTTTTTTGATTTTGGCGCGCAGGAAGCCATTGCCTTTCGCGCCGATATGGATGCCCTGCCTATAACGGAAAAAACCGGCTTGTCTTTTGCTTCTGAACATCCCGGAAAAATGCACGCCTGCGGCCATGACGGACATACGGCAATGCTTTTGGAACTGGCCCGGCGGCTGGATAAGACGGAGAACTTGCGTCACAATGTGCTTTTAGTGTTTCAGCCGGGTGAGGAAGAATCTGGCGGGGCAAAACCTTTGGTGGATGCAGGGGTGTTTGAAACCTACCGGGTAAAGGTTATTTTCGGACTTCACTTGTGGCCGGGATATGACTTTGGAAAACTCATTACACGGAAAGTGGAAATGATGAGTGGTGGCCACGAAGTAGATGTGGAGGTTTTTGGAAAATCTGCCCACGTTGCCAATGCGGAATCAGGCGTGGATGCCACCGCCGCGGCGATTTCCTTTTACGAAAAAGTGATGGAAGCGGAAAGAAAAATCCCGAAGCAGTACTACCGTCTGGTAAAATTTGGGAAACTGGAAAGCGGTACAGTGCGCAACGCCATCTCTGCCTATGCAAAAATGGAGGGCACAATCCGCGGGTATCAGGAGGAGATTATTACCCAACTGCGCAAAGGGTTCGAAGATGCGGCCCGGGGGGTAGAGGCGCAATATGGTTGCCGGGTAAAACTGACGGTCAGTGAGGGCTGTCCTGCGGTAATGAATCCGCCGCGCCTTTGTGATAAGGTGAAAATGATTGCGGATTTTTCCTATATGGAACACCCGGTGATGGGGTCGGAGGATTTTTCCTGGTATCAAAAAAGCATACCCGGCGTTTTCTTCTTTTTAGGCGTGGGAGACGCCCCGGGATTGCACGCAGACAATTTTACTTTTGATGAAGGAGTGCTGGAAATCGGCGCAGACTTTTTTGAAACCCTTGCAAAGAATTACACAATATAAAAATGGGCAAAAAGAGCAACACTTAAGGAAGTGTTGCTCTTTTGTTGCAATTAAGATTCGTTTATCAGGTCTTGCAGAGTGATATCTTCAAAAAACGCGTCGATCATTTTGTCCAACCGTTCCCACATCGGCTTTGTTTGGCAACAAGTGGAACGGGAGCAGGCCGCAGGGCCTTGGCTGGTGCAGGAAACTGCCGCAAGACTGCCTTCCGTCAGTTTCAAAATACTGCCTACGGTGTATTCTTCCGGTTTGCGGTTTAATCGGTAACCGCCGCCCTTGCCGTGAACAGCGTCCACAAATCCCGCTTTGGAAAGGGTGGTCATAATGGTTTCCAAATACTTTTGGGAGATGTTTTCCGACTCCGCAATTTCTTTCAGCGGGATATATTCGCCGTTACCGTGGAGGGCGAAATGCACCATCACCCGCAGGGCATAGCGCCCTTTTGTCGATACAATCATATCAGTCGTGGCAATGGGCGCAGTTTTCGCAATCCGGGAACTGCTTCTTATCGTAGGGGATGTTGTTGCGGTCATAATAGTCCTACAAACCGGACTTAATGGCTTCCTCTGCAAGCACAGAGCAGTGGAGTTTGTGGGCGGGCAGTCCGTCCAGCGCCTCCGCAACGGCTTTGTTGGTCAGTTGCATCGCTTGGGAAATGGGTTTGCCCTTAATCATTTCCGTAGCCATGGAAGAGGAAGCGATGGCGCTGCCGCAACCAAAAGTTTCAAATTTGACATCTACAATGATGTCATTTTCAATTTTGAGGTAGATTTTCATAATGTCGCCGCACTTGGCGTTGCCCACCTGTCCGACACCGTCTGCGTTCTCGATAACGCCAACGTTTCTGGGATGGGTAAAATGGTCCATAACAATTTCACTGTATAAAGCCATAATGTCCTCCTTATAAAATGTATTCCCGAACGCCGGTTTGCAGATCCCGCCATACCGGGCTCATATTCCGCAGAAGTTCCACAACCTGGGGAACACTTTGCAGAATGTGGTCGATTTCTTCTTCTGTGTTGTAGTGGCTCAAGGATAAACGCAAAGAGCCGTGGGCGACATCGTGAACTCTGCCAATGGCAAGAAGCACATGGCTGGGGTCTAAACTGCCGGAAGTGCAGGCAGAACCGGAGGATGCGCTTACGCCTTGGGCATCCAGCAGAAGCAAAAGAGATTCGCCTTCAATACCCTCAAAGCAGAAACTTACGTTTCCGGGAAGCCGGTTTTCCCGACTGCCGTTTAAGGCGCTGTGGGGAATCTTTTCCAAACCTGCAATGAGTTTATCCCGCAAAGCGGAAACCTTTTTTGCGTTTTCGTCTAAATGGGCGCAGGCTTCCTCCAAAGCCGCGGCCATACCCACAATGCCCGGGAGGTTTTCCGTACCTGCCCGCTTGTTGCGTTCCTGGGCGCCGCCTTCAATCAAATTTGTCAGCGGGAAGCCTCTGCGAACGTACAGTGCGCCAACGCCTTTCGGTCCGTGGAACTTATGACCGGAAAGACTAAGCATATCGATATTCTCTTCTTTTACGTCTATGTGCAAATGACCTACGGCCTGCACCGCATCTGTGTGGAAAGGCACGCCGGCCTCCTTACAGATTGCGCCAATTTCCCGGATAGGGAGCACAGAGCCGATTTCGTTGTTTGCGTACATTACGGTGACCAAGCAGGTGTCTTCCCGCAATGCATCTTTCACTTGTGCCGGGGATACGGTGTGTCCCTCTTTTACGTCCAAAAGGGTGATTTCATATCCCTCTTTTTCCAGTTTTTTCAAAGTGTGAAGTACGGCGTGATGTTCAAACGCCGTGGAAATAATGTGCTTTTTCCCTTTTCTCGCCCCGTAATATGCGGCGGACAAAATTGCCTGATTGTCTGCTTCACTGCCGCCGGAAGTAAAATAAATCTCCCGGGGTTCGCAACCAAGACATTTGGCAACCTTTTCTCTGGCATTTTCCAAGACCTCTTTTGCTTCCTGACCGGGGGTGTGGAGACTGGAAGGGTTGCCGTAAAAGGTTTCAAAGCAGGGGATCATTGCCGACAGCGCAGTGGCGCTGATTTTTGTGGTGGCGGCATTATCTGCGTAAACTTGCATGTGCTTTCCTCCAAATGTTATTAACCTATCATTTCTGTGGGTAATATAGCATTATTAACCTACTTTGTCAATAGGTAATTTGCGTGATTTGCCAAATTTTATGCAAAAAAGCGCTGCTTT
>JAZOXE010000092.1:0-5580 GCA_045659525.1 Faecousia sp.
GGTGGACAGGCTTCCAACGCTTCCAACATCGCTCAGGTTGCACAGTTTGCCGCCTCTGGTAAGGAAACCAAGAACAAGTCCCTGGATGAAATCGCTATGTCTTACGACTATGTTTACGTTGCACAAATCGCAATGGGTGCAAACCAGGCACAGACCATCAAGGCAATTTGCGAAGCAGAAGCCTATAACGGACCTTCCTTGATTATCGGCTACGCTCCCTGTGAAATGCACTCCATTAAGGGCGGTATGATGAACTGCCAGAGCGAAATGAAGAAAGCAGTGGAATGTGGCTACTGGAACCTGTTCCGCTTCGATCCCTCCAAGGAAACCGGCAAGTTCCAACTGGACAGCAAGGCTCCCAAGGACGGCTATCAGGAATTCCTTATGAATGAAGCCCGGTACGCACGGCTTACCCGTGAGTTCCCCGAGCGGGCAACTGATCTGTTTGCTAAGAACGAGGCCGCCGCTAAGGAACGTTACGAACACCTGCTGAAACTGGTAGAAATGTATAAGGACTAATTTCCACCAAACTACCCGCCCCTGGAAAGGGGCGGGTTTTTAAGGAGATATAAATGTACTGTACTGTAACAGATATTCGCGGGGATTACGGCTATGTCACCTACGATGACACCGGAATTACCGCAGAAGTTGCTTTGGCTCTGTTGCCCTACGGCGTGGATATCGGCGACAGACTGAAATTTGATAATTACGAATTTTCTGCAATATAAGCCAAAACAAAATCACCGAGATGTGAATCTCGGTGATTTTTTATCCAAAGTACTTTATTGCTTTTCCTTTTTTTCTTTCTCAGACTTTTTCGTTTTCCACTGTTTCTTTTTGTTTTCACGTTTTTCCTTGAAGTGGCTACGCAGTACCGGAGGCTGGATCTGCAGTTTTTCTTCCGGTACATTCTTTTTTACCAAACGCTTATGGGTTAACTCCTGCAGAACTGCATACAGAACCGAGGAAAAAGGAATCATCAAGAACATGCCGGCAACACCCATAATCGCACCGCCAACGGATACGGCTACCAGCACCCACATACCGGAAAGACCGATGGAAGTTCCAACCACTTTCGGATAAATCAGATTGTTTTCAATTTGCTGGAGTATCAGGAACATACCAACAAACCAAATGGCAAGCATGGGATCTACCACTAAAATTAATAAGGCGCCGACAATACAGCCGATCCACGCACCCACAATGGGGATAAATGCGGTAACCGCGACCAAAACGCTGACCAGCGGAATATAAGGCATTTTGAAAATTGCCATAGAGATCGCGAACATAGCGCCCAAAATACACACTTCCACACACTGACCGGAAAGGAAGTTAGAGAATGTGGAATTGGAAAGCCGCAAAATCCGCACGGCGTGGTCTGCGAACCGTTCCGGGAAGAATGCGTAAAGAAGTTTTCTGCCTTGCCGCGCCAAGTTTTCTTTTTGGAACAAGCAGTAAATAGCAAAAACCACAGAAATTACTGCATTGACAATACCGCTAAACACACTGCCGATAGCCGCAAACGCGCCATCAATAATTGTAGCAACACTGTTACCCAAAACCGAGAATGCTTTTTCCGCCATCTGTTCCCAGTTCATATTCTCAAAATCCGTATAATCAATTACCCATTCCATCACTTCCGGATTATCTCCAAGGAATGCATATACTTTATCTTCCATACGGCCGATAAAAGTGGTCAACTGGGGGATCAAGGTTTCAATGGTATTTGTAACCTGGGGAATGAGCAAAAGGAAAACCAGTGCAATAACCAAACACACAGCAAGAACTGTAAGCAAAAAGGCAAGCACACGGCGCCATCCGCCGTTTTTCACGTTTTTCAGAAGACCTTCAAAGGCCCGCATAGGCACGTTCAAAACAAAGGCTATTCCCGCACCTGCAAAAAACGGTGCAATCACACCGGTAATCACACCTATCACACTGCTAACTCGCTCTGTATCGTGGAGCAACCAGTACAGGATAATACTGCCAGCTACCACCAAAAAAAGATTGCGTAATGTTTTTTTACTTATTTCCGGCACTTTCCTTCCTCCTTTCACTGTCGGGAAAGTTCTTTCAACCGGCGGCATAGGGCATCCACGTTTTCTTCTTTCGTTGCCCAACTGGTACAAAACCGCACCGCCCGGTGTTTCTCATCAATTCTCGTCTGTTCACAAAATGTGAACTCACATTTTAGTTTTTCCAACAATTCATCCGGCAGTATGGGAAAAATTAGGTTTGCGGCGCTGTGAACCAATAATGGATATCCCAATTCTTCAAAGGTATCCCGGATTTTCTGTGCCATACGGTTGGCGTGGCGGGCAATCTCAAAATAGAGGTTGTCCGTAAACAACGCTTCAAACTGTAGGCCCATAAGCCAGCCTTTTGCCAGCATACCGCCGTGTTGCTTAATAATATAACGGAAGTCTTCTGCGATGGCAGGATTGGAAATTACAACAGCCTCGCCAAACATAGCGCCTTGCTTTGTTCCACCAATATAAAATGCATCTGTCAATCGTGCCAGGTCCGGAAGTGTAATATCATTTTCTTCCGCTGTCAATCCGTAACCCATACGAGCACCGTCAACAAACAGATACAGTCCCAATTCCTTACACGCTTGGGAAAGTTCTGTCAGTTCTTTCAATGTATAAAGCGTGCCAAATTCCGTAGGATTGGAAATGTACACCATTTTCGGTTGGGAAAGGTGTTCAAAACTCTCATCTGCCCGATGTGCCAGCACCAAGTCCCGCACCTGCCGAGCATTGATTTTTCCTTCCACTGCAGGAAGGGGAATAATTTTATGTCCGGTGGCTTCCACCGCACCGGTTTCATGGGCATTGATATGTCCCGCCTCTGGTGAAACCACACCTTGATGGGGTCGCAACGCCGCATCAATTACCGTAAAATTGGTCTGGGTTCCGCCTACCAAAAAATGTACCGCAAGGCTATCATCTTCACACAATTCCCGGATTTTCTTTGCGGCGCGACTGCAACTTACATCCTCACCGTAACCCTGCATTTGTGTATACTGATTTTTCAACATTAAAGCCATTACCTTTTCGTGGCAGACCTCGTTATAATCATTATGGAACAGTATCATATTCATCCTCCGATAAATGTTGATTATATTTTACTCTCCCAAAGGACGACTGTCAAGGTGGCATATTCCGATTTTTCTTCTCATAGAGTTTTTATGGTAGCACCGGGCCACGCCCGGCACCGCAGGGAGGGAGAATATGGCTGACACCATTGAAGAAAGAGCCTGCGAACTGGCAGTATACATAATTGAAACCGGCGCCACCGTCCGGGCAGCCGCCCGGCAGTTCGGCATCTCCAAATCTACGGTACATAAGGACTTATCCCAACGACTACCCGGATGTAACAAGCATCTTTACAATCAAGTTCGGCACATATTAGACAACAACAAAGCCGAACGCCATATTCGTGGTGGATTGGCCACAAAACGAAAATATGAAAACCGGCGAAAATGCCAATAAACAAAAAAGCAGAGGCGGATAAACGATATCCGCCTCTGCTTTTTATAGGTCATCGGCATCTTGCACTGGTTTGTCTATCGGGTTTTCCGGTGTGCCGGTATAACTTCCCAAAGGATCTGTTTTAATTTTCTCGTCCAAATAATCCCCTTTTTCTTTCTTTTTCATTTTATCACCTCTACCCTATTTTGTCCTGTTTGCTTTTTTTTAATTCTATGGTATACTTTTCTATAAGAGGTGATACTGTGTTTGAAATTACATTGATTACCATGGGAAAACTGAAAGAAAAATTTTATATCGACGCCACTTCAGAATATGAAAAAAGACTCAACGGTTATTGCCGTTTTCGTTTAACGGAATTGCCGGAAGTTCGACTCCCGGACAACCCCTCCCCTGGGGAAATCGCCGCCGGACTTGACAAAGAGGGTGAATCCATCTTAAGCAAAATTCCAAAGGGCGCCTGGTTTTGTATTTTAACCCCGGAAGGTAAACAACTGTCTTCCGAAGGATTGGCTGATAAAATGAAAGAAGTAAAACTCTCCGGAAAAAGCAGTGCCTGCTTTTTAATCGGTTCCTCCTTCGGCATCAGCCCAAAGATTAAAGAGAAAGCAGACTTTAAACTCTCTATGGGGCCTATGACCTTCCCCCACCATTTAGCCAGGGTTATGGTTCTGGAACAACTGTATCGGTCAGAATCCATTCAAGCCGGAAGTAAATACCATAAATAAAATTGAAAGCCCCCAAACCGGTTGCGGTTTGGGGGTATCCTATTGTTCGGTTTATTGCTCTTTGGGGCGTTTATACCGCCCTTTCGGTTCCCATTCCGGCAGTGGAAATCTCTGCATCGCCCCAAATATCCGTTCCTTTAAATCCGGATAAGTGGCGCTTAAGTCATAAATCAGTTTCTTAACCTCTTCCCGCTTTGTCTGTTTGTCCACCGGACACCGATTTTCCACTACCGGCAGATTTTCTCTGCGAACAAACCCATCTATTGTTTTTTCGTGGATATACAGCATCGGCCGAATTTGTATAATTCCGGTTCTGTCCAAATCCGTTACCGGCTGAAAACAACTGATTCTCCCCTCATAAAGCAACGACATCACAAAAGTCTCCACCGCATCATCATAATGATGCCCCAGAGCCAGTTTGTGAATATCCAAATCCAACAGAGCCTGGTTCAGCGCCCCTCTTCGCATCTTGGAGCACATGGAGCAGGGATTCTTTTCTTTCCGGTAGTCAAAAACAATCGGGCCGATTTCTGTTTTCACAAGGTGGAACGGCACATCAATTTTCTCACACAGCGTCTGAATTGGTCCATAGTCCATTCCCAGTCCCATATCTACCGTAACTGCTTCCAAAGAAAATCCTCGGGCGTCATACTTGCGCAATTCCGCCAGGAACATTAACAGCGCCAAAGAGTCTTTTCCCCCGGACACGCCAACGGCAATTTTTTCCCCGGGGGCTATCATATTATAATCTTCCACACAACGGCGGACAAGTCCTATGAGTCTTTGCATTTTTCTCCCTCAATTTTTGCAAAATAGAAAGTGAGTATTTAAGAGTATTTAAGCGAATTTAAGAGATTTTAGAAGTTTATTCCGGTTTTCATAAAATTTTATCAAAAAGTCGTTGACTTTTTCTTTCCGGTATGGTATAAAAATCAAGCGATTTGCAGTCATTGTACTGCGTTTTTATGAATTTGTCAAAATATTTTACCTAAATGGAGGAACTATCATGTCCACTACACTTGCAAAGACTGAGACCGTTGCTCGCAAGTGGTATGTTATCGACGCCGCCGGTAAGCCCCTGGGCCGTACCGCTGTTACCGTCGCTAACCTGCTGCGTGGTAAGCACAAGGTCGATTTCACTCCCAATGTTGACTGCGGTGATTACGTTATCGTTATCAACACCGACAAAGCCGTTTTCACCGGCAAGAAGTTAGATCAGAAGTCCTACTATCGCGTATCTGGCTGGATCGGCGGTCTGAAGGAAACCAAGGCTCGCATTATGATGGAGAACCGTTCTGACTACGCCATGGAATTGGCTGTTAAGGGTATGCTGCCCAAGAATACCCTGGGCCGTCACTGCC
>JAZOXE010000093.1:0-3527 GCA_045659525.1 Faecousia sp.
AAAGGTGGAAAACACAATGATTCTCAAGGAAAAAAAGACCCAAGTAATTTTGGAAAATGCTACCCATGAAGGTGACACCGGTTCTCCCGAAGTTCAGGTTGCTATCCTGACTGCCCGGATTAACGAACTGACCGAGCACCTGCGTACCCACAAGCACGATAACCACTCCCGTCGTGGTCTGCTGATGATGGTTGGTAAGCGCCGCAACATGCTGGACTATCTGGCAAAGAAGGACATCAACCGTTACCGTGCCCTGATTGCGAAACTGGGTATCCGTAAGTAAGTATGCAAGGAAGGCGACGGATACCGTCGCCTTCTTTCCATAAACAAGAGATTTCGGGAGACACTTTAGCAGTTGAAAGTGGTGCTGAAATTCGGCATTAGTTTCAAGTGCTAAACCTCCCGGAGAAAAGATTATAGGAGGTATATTATGATTACACGCAAACAGTATGCCAACCATCACGTGTATGAGATGGAAATTGGCGGCCGTCCCTTTACTGTAGAAACCGGTAAAGTTGCGGAACTTGCCAATGCAGAGTGCATCTGCCGTTACGGCGACACCGTGGTGCTGACTACCTGCACTTGCAACCCCATTCCCAAGTCCGGTATCGACTACTTCCCTCTGACCATCGAGTTTGAAGAGAGAATGTATGCCGTGGGTCGGATTCCCGGTTCTTTTAATCGTCGGGAAGGAAAACCCTCTGACCGTGGCATTCTCAACAGCCGTATCATTGACCGGCCTATGCGTCCGCTCTTTGACGAAGAACTGCGTAATGACACCGTTGTTACCTGTACCGTTTTGGCAAACGACCATGAGAACCCGGTAGAAATCGTAGCATCTTTGGGCGCTTCCATTGCCATTGCTTCTTCTGATGTACCCTGGAACGGACCGGTTGCTACCACTAATGTTGCCCACGTAGGCGACCGTTATATCGTGAACCCCTCTGCAGAAGAGCGGGATGCCTGCGACTGCTTTGTTTGCATTGCATCCACCTTTGAGAAGGTTGTTATGATTGAAACCGAGGCCAATGAAGCCCCGGAAGCCATTGTTTACGAAGCCATCCGTATTGCCCACGAAACCAATATGGAAATCGTAAAGTTCATTAACGGCATTGTTGCGGAAATCGGCAAGCCCAAGTTTACCTTTGAAAAGGCTGCCGTTAACCACGACCTTCTGGATGACTTGATGGAATACGGTCTGGGTCAGATTGAAAATGCGCTGGACACCGACGATAAGAACGTTCGGGAAGAGCGTTTGACTGCCGCAAGACTGGATTTCCAGGAGAAGTTTGGCGAGAAATATGAAGATTTTGAGACGCACATTGAAGTGTGTCTTTACAAGATGCAGAAAAAGGTTGTTAAGAAGTGGTTGCTTCAGGGCAAGCGTGTTGACGGCCGTGGTATGGATGATATCCGTCCTTTGGATGCCCAGGTTGGTTTGCTGCCCAGAGTACATGGCTCCGGCCTGTTTGCCCGCGGTCAGACGCAGGTTCTCAGCATTTGTACTTTGAACACCTTGTCTGCTGCTCAGAAGATGGATACCATTTACCCCGAGGAGACCAAGCGGTATATTCACCACTATAACTTCCCCGCTTTCTCCACTGGTGAAGCAAGAGCCGCCCGCAGCACCTCCCGCCGGGAGATCGGCCATGGCGCTTTGGCGGAAAAGGCGCTTCTGCCTGTGATTCCCAGTGTGGAAGAATTCCCCTATGCCATTCGCGTGGTATCGGAAGTTCTCTCCTCCAACGGTTCTACTTCCCAGGGTTCTATCTGCGGTTCTACTTTGGCGTTGATGGACGCCGGCGTACCCATTAAGCGGCCGGTAGCCGGAATCTCCTGCGGTTTGATCTCCGATCAGGAAACCGGAGAATGGAGAACCTTTACCGATATTCAGGGCGTGGAAGACTTCCACGGCGAAATGGACTTTAAGGTTGCCGGTACTTCTGAAGGTATTACAGCTATCCAGATGGACCTGAAGAATAAGGGCCTGACCATGGAAATTATTGCAGATGCGCTGGAACGTTGCCGTAAGGCCCGTATGGTAATTCTGGAAGAAGTTATGCTGCCCTGCATCCCTGCGCCTCGCGAGGAAGTTTCCGAGTATGCGCCTAAGATGATCAGCCTGAAGATTCCCGTGGACAAGATTCGGGAAGTAATCGGCTCCGGCGGCAAGACCATTCAGAAGATTTGCGCAGATACCGGCGCCAAGGTGGACATCGATGATGATGGCAGCGTATTCATTTCCGCAGTGGACTCTGCTGCTGCATACGCCGCAAAGAAGATGGTAGATGACATCTGCTTCGTTCCCGAAGTTGGTAAACTCTACTACGGCAAAGTTGTCCGCATCCTGCCCATTGGCGCGTTTGTGGAAATTGCTCCCGGTCATGACGGGATGGTGCACATTTCCAAACTGGAAAACCATCGGGTAGAAAAGGTTGAAGATGTGCTGAACCTGGGCGACATGACTTGGGTGAAGTTTATGGGCTTTGATGAAAAAGGCCGCGCTAACTTCAGCCGCAAGGATGCCTTGAAAGAAATGGAAGAAAACCAGTAATCAGGATAAGGGATTTAGTTAAAAAAGCACTTGCGAAAGCAAGTGCTTTTTTCTGGCGGAGAGTGTGAGATTCGAACTCACGGTGGGTTTCCCCATCACTAGTTTTCAAGACTAGCTGCTTAAACCGCCCGGACAACTCTCCGTGCACCAAAACTATATCATTATTATAGAGAATTGTCAAGTTGCATAATGGGGATTTGTGTGGTATACTTTCCACATATCGGGAGGGATGTATTATGACAAAACCGGCTATTTTCTTTGATTTGGACGGAACGTTAACAGATTCCGGCGAGGGAATTATCAACTGCGCCACATTGGCGCTGGAACATTTTCAGATTCCCGTACCCAGCCGGGAGGAACTGCGGGTATTTGTAGGACCTCCTCTGCACAAAACATTTGTTGAATTCGGTGTGCCGGAAGACAAATGTTGGGAAGCGGTTGCGGTTTATCGCAGTCGGTATAATACGGTAGGTAAATTTGAAAATACCCCCTATCCTTTTATTCGCTCTGTGTTGGAAACTTTGAAGAACGCCGGCTACCGGCTGTATGTTGCCACCTCGAAACCGGAAGCCTTATCCATAGAAATTATGGATAAATTTGACTTGTCCCGGTATTTTGATAAGATTTGTGGGGCATCTACCGATGCCAGCCGCTCGGAAAAATCCCAGGTCATTGCTTATCTTTTGTCCCAACTTACGGACGTGGAGGGGGCAGTTATGGTGGGAGATACGGCCTTTGATGTAATCGGCGCTGCGGAGCACAAGATTCCCACGGTGGGGGTATCCTGGGGCTACGGCAAAGTAGAGGAAATGGAAGAAGCCGGCGCAGTGGCAATCGCCCACACTGGAGAAGAACTGCTTCAAATCATCCGCAACTTCAAAAACTAAAAAGAAACGCAGGAAGGGCAACACTCCGTAAGGAAGTATTGGTTTTGAACGGCCCCTTTTCCGCTTAACATCACAAAAAATTCACG
>JAZOXE010000094.1:0-3966 GCA_045659525.1 Faecousia sp.
AGGGGTTCGTGATAGATTTTTGTGGCTCGTAGAGAATCCCTACGGTGAATCAGGTATACTTTTTTCGCAACGCGGCTTAACAGCAGCGCGTCAGCGGCGGCGGTGTTTCCTCCACCGATAATGGCAACGGTTTTTCCACGGTAGAACATACCGTCGCAAGCGGCGCAGTAACCCACACCCCGACCAATCAACTCTGACTCCTGGGGAAGTCCCAAAGGGCGGGGATTGGCGCCGGTGGCGATTACCACGGTCTTTCCGTAAAAAATACCGTCAGCCGTTTGCACTTGCTTGGGGGATTCGTTTAGTTTTAATCCCGTGACTTCCGTATACTTACTTTCTGCGCCAAACCGCTGCGCCTGCGCCTGCATTTGCATAGCCAAAGAAAAACCGTCGATACCGTCGGTGAATCCGGGGTAGTTGTCAATTTGGTGAGACTGGGCCATCTGCCCGCCGGCGGCAAGTTTTTCCAATATCAAGACGGAAAGGCCTGCTCTTGCGGCATACAGACCGGCAGTGTATCCGCCGGGACCGCCGCCAACAATCAGCATATCATAGATTTTTGGCATCGTTTTCCCTCCTTAAATGGAAGTAGGTATGGGTTACAGCAGTTCCAGAATTTGGTTTTTCGGTCTTGCACCCATAGTTTTGTTGGTCACCTCACCGTTTTTCATAACCAGCAAAGTGGGGATAGTCATGATCTGAAATTGAGCGGCCAGTTCCTGCTCTTCATCTACATTGATTTTTACCACTTTAATGTCTTCCCGCTCTTCGGCGATTTCTTCCACAATGGGGGAGACCATACGGCAAGGGCCGCACCAAGGCGCCCAAAAATCTACAAGCACCGGCTTGTCGGAAAGGATAACCTCATTATGGAAATTCTCTTTTGTAACGTTCATCGCAGACATATTACAGTCCTCCTTTTGGTATTATAGTTTCGTTATATCATGAGCATTGCCTTTTTTTGTAATTTTATCACAAGGGGAGAAAGGAATTGTACTTTGTTTATAATGGAATTCCTTGTGCAAGAAGTTCTGATTAAATTTTAGCAGGTATCCGCGGTAGAATCAAGATAAAAAGTAAATAAATTACCCGGCTTTTCATAAAAGCCGGGTCATATAAATTAGCAGTGTTAATTTAGCACGCCGTGGTGGCAACCAGGACTGTTAATATCGAGAGGTAAAAATGTATAGCCATTTAAAAGACCCCAAATAATAATCTTCTCCACAGCGTCTACACTGAAACTTTTGATATCGTGTTGCAGAACGACGGAAGCGTTATGCTTGCTGACGGCGTTAATAACATTTTGGAAGACGGCTTGGGAAGAAGTTGCGCCGCCGGCATCGTTACTATCCACATTCCAGTCGAAATACTGATAACCCAGTTCCCGCACTTTCTGTGTCAGCCGTGACATAATGCCTTTATTATACTGGCGGCTGATGGTATTGGAACTGCCGCCGGGGAAACGTAAAAGCATAGGTGTCTGTCCGGTATGCTCCTGAATAATACCTTGCATTCTTGTTAAATCCGCAAAATAAGCGTCATCATTGGCATAGATATCCTGAAAACGGTGGGTTGCAGTGTGAATGGCTACCGTATGCCCTTCGTTTGCTTGCCGGGCAATTTCACCGATATAGGCGGTGTTTACCACAAAGAAGGTAGCCTTTACGTTATACTTTGCTAAAATATCCAAAAGTCTTCCGGTATGGGGGCCGGGACCATCATCAAAGGTCAGGTAAATCACCTTGCCGTTTGCCGGGGCAATGGCATCAAGTTCTAAAGGCAAAACGGTAACCGTGCGACTGACAGATGCGCTGTTTCCACCGCTATCCGTTGCGGTGTAAGTCAGGGTGTATGCGCCGGGTTTGTAGGCATCTACGCCACCAGAAATTGTAACCGATGCGGTAATATCTCCGTCAATATCATCGGTTGCGCTGTATCCCGGTTCTGCATAAGTACCGCCGGCGGGAATTGTCACATAGGGATAACCGGATAGGGATATTGCAGGCGGATTTACATCCCGGTATACAATCTCTCTTTCCGCATTTGCCTTGTTTCCGGAAGAATCGGTAACGGTGTAGGTAACGATGCCGTTTTCTTCCCTGCGCTGGACTTTTTCTGTCAAATCGCCGTCAAAATTGTCTGTAGCGGTAAAGCCTTCTTCTGTATAGGTTTCACCGTAAGGGGTAAAACTGTCGGGGTTTACGGTCAATGTGATTTCCGGGGCAGTTGTATCCACCACAGAAACGGTCCGCACAACTTTTTGGGAAAAACCTTTGTAGGATGCGTTATAAGTGATTTCATAATCTCCTAAAACATCACTGTCCACAGTGCCGTCTATGGTCACATCCAGATCAATGGGCTCTCTGATAAACCACTTTCCGGAAAAAGTTGCGGTAGCCCCCGGTTCTTCATAGGCTTGGGGATATTCAAGAAGAATTTGCGTATCCCCCGTGAGGGTGATTTCCAAAGTGAAGGAATTGTCAATCCAAAAACCCAGCCCCACGCAACATAGCAGGAAGAGGGCAGAAACAACACAAATCAACACGATTTGCCACGTTTTTAATTTCTTTCGTTCCGGTTGTGGTGCAAGGTCCGGCTCCACAAGGATTTCTTCTACCATTTTTTATCGCCTCTTTCTGTTTGAGATTATACAATTTTTGTCGAAAAAGGTCAAGAAGTTTACATAACTCTTTTTGCCTTTCGACAAAAAACAACTACCTATTGCATTTTTCGCTGATTTCGTATATAATACGGAAAGAAAAAAATAGGAAGCGGTGTATAATTATGAAGAGAATGACACAACGTATTTTAGCCGTAATTATGGCAGTGATTTTGATTATGAGTTTGGCCGCTTGCGGAAAAAGCCAAAGCGATGCGCCTTCCACCCAGGCTACAACTGAAGAAACGACTCAGGAGACAACCCAGGAAACCACGCAGGAAACCACTGAGGCGACGGAAGAGACCACCCAGGCAACGGAAAAAGAGGAAACCCCTGCGCCTACTACGCCTGCGCCCACCAAAGCGCCTCCTGCGGCTACGGCAGAACCTTATGTGCCCATTCCCATGAGCGGGGCAGTGCCGGCAGGTGGCCGGGTAGATGGCAGTTACTTTGATGATGCCGTATTTGTGGGTGACTCTGTGAGTTTGAAACTTTCTTATTACGAAGCCGCGGTTAATCTTTTAGGCGGCGCGCAGTTTTTAACTTCCGGATCTTTGGGTAGCGGAAACGCGCTGTGGGAAATCAGCGGTGAATCTGTTCACCCCACCTATCAGGGCGTAAAGCAAAAAATCGAAGATTCCATCGCCCAAATGGGGGCAAAAAAAGTCTATATTATGTTGGGTATGAACGATATCGCTTTGTACGGTATTGATTCTTCCGTTAACAATATGGTAACGCTTGTGAACCGGATTCGAGAAAAATCTCCCGGGGTTGCGATTTATGTGCAGTCTATGACACCCATAACCCGCACCAGTAATCTCTTAAGCAATTCCGGTCACAACCCCAACAGCATTGCAAGATACAATGCAAAACTTTTGGAAACCGCCTTGAGTCAGGGCTGGTACTTTGTGGATGTTGCATCAGTAATGGCCGACGCGGAAGGTTATCTTGTCCGGGATTATTGCAGTGACCCCGACGGAATGGGCATCCACTTCACAAACACCGGGTGCGGTGTTTGGATTGATTATCTTACCACCCACACCATTGGGTAGGCTGAGAGGACTCGAACCGAAACAGCCTCTCGGCGGCTCTTTTTAGCCGCTTTTCGCCTTATCTTTCTTGCCTTGCGCCAGCAAGGCTGCGGCATCTAAGCCAAAAATCAATCAAAAATTGCTCGCTGAGAGGTGCCTTGCAGTTTTCAGCCGTCTGCATTTTCCAAAGCGAAGAAAATCGCGCAGACAATACTTGACGTATTATCAAGAGATTTTCTGATGAATTGGGAAATGCAGGCGTCTTAAAACCTGTTT
>JAZOXE010000095.1:0-4169 GCA_045659525.1 Faecousia sp.
TTCTTCTGCCGTTCCTCTTGCACGGCTAATTCACGCTTGATTTCGTCCCGTGTACGGCTATTTGTGGCGGTTACTGTGATAACCGTAGTGAGGATGGATGCTACCATGCCAATGACGGCGACCCATATTGCAGTTTCCATGTTGCCGCCCCCTTTATAACTGCGTCCACGCTGTCCACGCGCCGCTAACATATGTGCGAACCCAAGTTTTCGTGCCATCGTACAAGGTGTATCTCTGCATCATAAACGTACTTGCCGCCGCGATTACCTCAAGAAACCCCGCCGCACTTGCCGCCGGGTAATGGTTCGCTGTAGTTGCTCTGCTCCCCTGTGCTTGATAGTAGGAGCCTGTGCCAGTAATATTGTTTAAGTCCTCCGTTGATAGGGCGCGCGCTCCGTATACGCATTTCCACGCTGACCACGCTCCGTTGTAATAGTCCCTTATCCAAATACTGCTTGAATCATATGCGGTGTATCGTTGTAGGACATAGGCATTGTCTGACAGCGGGATAACCTCAAGGTATCCGGCTAAAGTAACGGGATAGTGCCTTTCCGCAGTTGCGTTGTTGCTCCACTTCTGTGTGTAGCATCCAAAATTCGTGTAGTTGTTCAAATCTCCTGTTCCAATGTCTGTTGCTTGTGATATCGCCATTGGCGTCCATGTGATACTGCCTGCACCATTAAGGTCAGTACCAAGCCAAATTATTTTGTTTGAGCCTAAATATAAATAGTATTTATCCGTTACTTTTGTAAAACCAATCCATCGCCCCCAATTATCTCCTGTCGGAATAGAGGGAAGAGAAGACTGATTCCCAAACACCATACCAGTTTCGTTGTTGTATATCGCATAACCGGGAAAAACCGTTAAATCGCCGTATAGATATTCCGGCATATTACATTCAAAAGCGTCATATTCTGACGCCTTGCCAAACGCTATGCCCTTTCCCGTGTTGCGATAGTCAACTGTTGTTGACCCCGTGGAAACTGTGCGGGTAAATGTGGACGTGCCAAACGAATCTGTCAGCGTGATCCGGACAACATACGAATAGTCAACGCCAAGAATCGCAGAAGATGACGTGCCGGAAACGTTCAGCGAATACCCCGTCCCCGTGGCAACCTGCGTCCATGTGGACGTGCCTGTGCGCTGAATGTGAATAGCCCATGTATTCGCGTTCTTGCTGTTCAGCGATGTAATTGCACCGACAAACGCATAATGCAGATACGTCCCGGTGCCGTCCTGCGTTCCGTTGCTGGTAGAACGATAGAACGTCATGGACGATACTGTCGGCGCGGCGTAGGCAAGGGACGTTTTCGTTGTACTTGACGTCCCGGAATAACCGCGGCTGTCCGTTGTGGTCATCTGAATAGTGATAGACCCGCTTGTATTGATTGGAATATTGGACGGGCTAACCGTTGAACTACCGACCGTGTAAGTAGTCGTTTTTATCGTTGCTCCGTATTTCGCTGACGGCGTGCCGGATATAGTGATATTAGATTTCCCTTGCACAAGGTACGAAGAACCAAGGTTCAACCCGGCAACCGTAGAATTGTTCTCCGTTACGGCGAACGAGGATATGCTTGGCTGATACGTTGACGTATTCGGTACAGTAACGGACAGGGAAACAGACTTTGCGCCTATCGTGGTTGACCCGCTTTTCGTTGTACAAGTTATGGATACCGTGCCTGTTTTGGCGTTTGGTATCTGATTGGCAACGCTGGCGGGAACTGTCCACGAA
This sequence comes from Faecousia sp., assembly GCA_045659525.1. Classification (GTDB taxonomy): domain Bacteria; phylum Bacillota; class Clostridia; order Oscillospirales; family Oscillospiraceae; genus Faecousia. The sequence goes on from JAZOXE010000095.1 coordinate 1,736, forward strand.
TATGACGTTGTGCTTGTATTCAGCGTGGCAATCGTCCCGGACGTGGAGCCGATTGTATAAGTAAGGACGTGCGAAAAACTTGTTGACGCACGCCCGGAAACGGATATTGTAACGGCAGAACCGATATTGACGGATGACGCGGAAAGCGTGGGCGTAGTCGCCCTTGGGATCGTGGCACATACAAAACTGCCCGTGCCGCTCATTGGGCCGGGAGTATAGTAGTAGTCTGCCATATTCAGCGAATAGCCCAACGCGATTGTTTTCGTCCCGTCTGCGGCATGGGCTACTGTCGTTGAGCCGCTCAACAACGTAAGTGTGCTGTTGAAGCCTATCGTAAGATATGGGTCATTGTCTCTGCTTCGGCTGGCAACGGTCGTGCCGTCCATCGTGATTGCAGCTCCAACGCCGAATTGTTCAAAATGGTACTGGTTGCCGCTTATCAACTGCAATTTGTACGTTATAGTTGATACGTTGGTTTCTACGTTCGTAGCGGTTTCCGTTACTGTCAATCGCAACGTGTACCCGTGCCGGTACTGGTCATATGTTGCCATTTATGTTCCCACCTTCGTGAACGACAAATTGCCGTTGGCTCTTGGCACAAACTGGAAATTGCCGATTCTGACGTTCGTCAAAAATTCGCCGTCCGTCACATACAGTTTATTATTGCTTAAATAGGCAACCTCCATGCCGTTCTGTTTGAACGAAATGCGGTCATTTGACAGAGTAAGCGAAACAGGATTATCAACTATGCCAATCACAATTTCGCCGTTCTCAAGACGGATATACTTTTCAACGGCGGCGTCTGCGTATGCTTCAAGCCCGGAAACAGAACTGTCAACGTATGCCGTTGTACTGTTCCCAAGGTTATAAACTGCCGTTGTATTGCTCCCCGTCTGTTCCTCTACCGCGTTCAGCCTGTTTGCTTCTGAATTGATTAAATCCGTCAGCCATACCCGGCGCGATCCGAACGTAAACGAAGGTAAATGCGGCTGGAACAGGTCTGTTGATTTCTTAATGACCTCAAGATTAACGTTAATGTCAATCAACGGGTTTACAACAGAATAAAACTGGTACAGTTCAATGCTGTTAGGGTCTAACCCTATTTTTGACAAATCAACGGCGGTTATCGTGTACGAATCAACAGGCGTGTTTTCGTTGGTCATATAGTCTATGGCTTTCTGCCGCAACGCTATGTCGGTAGTCACGTCATCCCATATAATGACCCCGTAATGGACGCCGTACAGATTAACCGCGTCTTGGTCTTCAAGCCAAATAACCCCGTTGTTTAATTCAGCGATAGTCAACCGCGCTTCGGTTTCCTGTTCCGTTACGTTGCCCCATTCGTCAACAACGTTTTCCGTCAGTTTGCAACCCAAAGGAATCAACCGGGAAATAACCTTTGTGGGGTCAATGGTATGCTCCCCGTCCATCATGTTTCTGTTGACCGTTACCGTTGTCTGCTGAAGCGCACCGAGGTTTTCGGCGTAATCCAATACCAGCCCGTCAGTGGTCTGACGGACGCGCATCTCGCCGCCGAAGACGTCCAGTAATTTCGTCTTGATGGCGTCCCATGTGGTTTCGTAGTTCAAACCCTTGTATACGCCGTCTGACGTTTGCCACGTCTGCAACGTAACGTTGCCACGGGTTATTTTCTTATAGTCTTCAACCTGTGCGTTGTGGTTGTTTAGGAGAAGGTCAATAAACTCCTGCAAACCCGTTGTTCCACTACCCCCGGAATACTGCTGTTCCGGGGTGTATGGCTGAATGGAATCGCACAGATACGCCATGCGGTCTTCGCAAACAACGGTTTTCGTTATTGCCCCGTTCCTGTCCATTTTGGGCGTAACCGTTAGGATACGCCCCATATATACAAGGGTGTTGCCGTCTGTCACCCTAACATGAGATTGAAACGGCAAAAATTCGTCAAACGCGTCTGTATGCGGTACTACGTTCAGCGTCAGTTTGCCGAACGTGTTTACCGCTTCTTCTAACTGCGCGGTAGCGCACGATGACGTGATGTCTATTTCCGCTTCGCCGTTGATTAGCGTTATCGTCATGTTGATTCCTCCGCATATACAACGGGGTCTGCAACCATCGTCACCGCTATGCGCCCGGTATTGAACCCGTCAACGCCGCCGATACTCATACGGCCTTCGTAATGAATCGTTGCATCGTCCGGCAAAACCAATTCCACGCGTTTGCCGTGGAATCTCTCCGCGACAGCATCCCGTATAACCTTTAATTCCGTATCCGGCACACGCTTGAACAGGGAAAACGAAATATTGCGCGTCTGAAACGTTACCGCGCCGAGTATTTCGCTAAAGTCATACGCGCCATTCACGCCGGGAACGCTGACTAAATTCAGATTCGGCGCAGGGGATTCCACAACAAGGTCGGCAAGAAGAATCAATCCCCATTCGGTTAGGGTGTTCGT
>JAZOXE010000096.1:0-3160 GCA_045659525.1 Faecousia sp.
TGTCTTCGGCAAATATACGGCGGAATATGACGGCGTTCTGCACATCAATATCAGCGCTGAATTCTCCTGCAGTTACCAAAATGCTTGTCTTGCTGCTGAGGATTTTGAAAATGTACGCGTTGTTGACTCCCGCAACCTCTCTACCGGCCAGGGTCTCGTGGTTCTGAAGGCTTGCGAATTGGCGAAAACATGTACCTCTCTTGACGACCTTCACGAAAAAGTTAGCGCGTTTACTGAAAAGGTGGAGGCAAGTTTCGTTTTAGATCGCCTTGAATATATGGTCAAAGGCGGCCGTTGTTCTTCTGCTGCCGCATTGGGCGCTAACCTTCTGAATCTGAAACCCTGTATCGAGGTCAAGAACGGAAAAATGTCTGTTGTTAAGAAATACCGCGGCAACTATGCTAAATGTCTTGCCAACTATATTAAGGACCGTCTTGCGGATCGTGATGATATTGACAAAGGCACTCTTTTTGTTACCCGTACGCCTGTTACTGAAGATTGTTTGCAAACTGTTAAAGACACAGTTGCGTTGTATAACGATTTTGAGAACACTTATTGGACAGAAGCAGGTTGCACCGTCTCCTGCCACTGTGGACCTGGCACTTTAGGTGTGCTGTTTGTAAGAAAATAAATCTTTTGCCGTCGGAATTTTCCGGCGGCAAAGCATTTGCATTGATATGAGGTACTTTTTATGGATCATAACGCCTTATTGGATATGACCGCGGAATTTGGATATCAAATCGCGATGTGTGGCGCAGAAACTTTTCGCGTTGAGGACAGTATATGCCGCATTTTAAACGCCTACGGAATTCAAGGCGAAGTCTTTGCAATACCAAACTGTTTGACTGTTAGCATCCTGTCCTCAGATGGCAAACCTATGACCCGTATGCGTCGCATCGGATTTCACGGAAACGACCTGGACGGCGTTGAACAATTCAGTAGTTTCAGCCGTCGCGTCTGCGCAGAAAAGCCTGATATTTCTGTTGCGACACAATGGTTAAAAGAAACCAAACAAAATCTGCGTCAATACAAACTGCCCCTATATTTGTTTGGAAATTGTTTGGGCGCTCTTGGCTTTTGTATTTTATTTGGCGGAAGCTATATTGACTGTCTATGTTCCGGTGTTTGTGGAATCCTGGTTGGCTTACTAAATCGCTTTATGGATCAAATGAAAACGAATCAGTTATTCCGCACAATATCGATTTCGTTTATAATGGCATTGCTTGCATACACATTAAACGGTCTGCACATTGCAGAAAATCCGGATACGGTTATCATCGGCGCGCTTATGATCCTTGTACCCGGTCTTCTGTTCACGAACGCGCTTCGTGATATTATTTACGGTGACACAAACTCCGGCTTAAACAGAATTGTTCAGGTTTTTCTGATTGCAGTCGGTATTGCGCTGGGTACCGGTGTTGCATTGGGCGTGTCTTCTGCAATTTGGGGCGCTCCGCAAACCGCGTCCATAATTGAACATCCATTACTGCTACAGTCAATTGCTTGCTTTGTCAGCGGAATTGGTTTCTTTATCCTGTTCAACATTCAGGGAAAAGGCGGTTTCCTATGCGCATTAGGCGGTTTGCTTACTTGGCTTTGCTATTATGCCATACTGAAATTTGGCGGCCACGAGATCTTCGGATATTTTTGCGCCACCGCGTTTGCTTCCCTATATGCAGAAATTATGGCGCGCATCAGAAAATGTCCTGCAATCGCCTACTTGGTTATCTCAGCATTTCCCCTTATACCGGGCGCAGGTGTTTACTACACAATGACCCACGCAGTTGCAAACAGAATGGATCTGTTTGCTAAGACCGGTATGCGCACATTGGCAATCGCCGGCGCTATGGCCGTCGGAATTGTATTTGCCACCTCCTTGGTTCGCTTTTGGATGCAAATAAAATCCAAATCATAACAAACAGTTAAGTCCCGCAGATGCACTTGCATCTGCGGGACTTAATTTTATTTCAGTTCCCAGGTTTTTATTTGACTTGATTTTTCATACAGTTTTAGATAACTATCATACCTGGTCTTTTCGATCTTACCCTCTGCAACCGCCGCTCTCACTTCACAGCCGGGTTCTGACCGATGGGAACAATCGTGGAATTGGCAATTACCGATAAACGGCGCAAAGTCTGGAAAAGTGTACTGCAGATTTTCCTTTAAAATCACATCCATCTGTTCTGTGTCAAAGGAAGAAAACCCAGGTGTATCTGCCACATAGGTGTGATCACCCAAATGGTACAGTTCCACATGCCGCGTGGTATGGCGACCTCTGCCTAATTTATCAGAAACCTCACCTGTCGGCAGTTGCAAATCCGGGCAGAGAGCATTTAACATACTGCTTTTTCCAACGCCGGTATTACCGGTAAAGGCGGTCAGTTTCCCCCGGATCATTTGATAAAGTTCCGCAACGCCCTCTCCGGTTTCTGCGCTGGCGCATATCACCGGAAAGCATGCATTTTTGTATATACGCATAAGGTCAACAGCAGGGTCTAAATCGCACTTATTTATGCAGATATAAACGTCTACTTCCTGGTCAAGGGCAATTGCGGCAACTCGGTCAATCAGAAACGGATCTGTGATCGGGTTCACATTTGCAGCAAAAATAACAAGTGCATCAACATTGGCAACAGCGGGTCGAACAAAACGGTTTTTTCTCGGCAAAACCTTCTCGATCATACCTTTCCCGTTTTCAATGGATATGGAAACAATATCACCGGTCAGGGGTGTTTGACCATTCTTACGCAAACTTCCGCGACCTCGGCAGGTAACGACCCCCTTATCCGTTTGCACTTCATAAAAACCACTTAACGACCGAATAATTCTGCCTTCTGCTTGTTTCATCATTACCTTGAAAAATTCACATCCTGCTCTGCAATAATTTCTCCGTTGACAGAAATCTCATAAACTTGAATACCGGAACCGGTTACGTCGACTTCAACAGACACCTGACCAGGTTCAACAACAACATAATATACTTCCTGCTTATTATGCTTGTTTGTTACGATCACCGTGTATCTCTCTGTGCTCACAGTTAAATTATTGATCGTCATTGCCTTTGTTGTTTTCGATGCTGCAACAGCAACTGTCAATGTGATCTTCGCAGATACATCAGCTTCCGTTTGTTTTGCCGGGTTTTGTTCAATAACTGTGTTGG
>JAZOXE010000097.1:0-4293 GCA_045659525.1 Faecousia sp.
ACCCTAAACTGGGCGTAAAAAGCAGGCACCAGGGACTTCACAGATATGCCCTTTATAGGATTTTTAGGCCCTACTTGGTAGCCGGTCGTTCTGACTAGGATACTGCACCGTCAAAGTGTATAATATCACAGTATTTTTGAATATACAAGTATAAATTGATTTTTTGCATATTTTTTCATAATTTATTAATAAAGGGAGACTGGCAATCAGTCTCCCTTTAAAAACAAGTCCTCCACAATATCGCTATGTGTGATGACGATCTCGATATTTTGCAATTCTTCTTTAGAAAAAAATTGAAGTTCTTTTGATTCACTGCTGATTCGCAAGTTCGGTTCTTCCTCCAACGCCAGACCAAACACAACGATCACCATGCGCCAAATACTACCATCCCGGTATGCCGCAATTCGCCCGGGCTCACCGTATACAGCCAGCTTTTTAAAACTGGCCGGCGGTATACGCAAACCCAATTCTTCATATATTTCCCGCACGATTGCCTGCAGTTCTGTCTCACTTTTCTTGACTCCGCCGCCAACGAGGCCCCACAAATCACTATCCCGGCGCTTCTCCAATAATATTTTATCTTTATATGTAATAATTGCATTTGCACCAAGGTGCGCCGGCATTGTGGTTTTGGGCGGATTGGGATCCCCTCTGTAAAATGTTACAATAGCCATTTGTGTCAATCCTTCTTTTCAAATTCTTTCGGCACGGGTTTTGTCACGCCGGTACGCCGAGCCTTATCCAATCCGCCTGCCATATGGTGTTCAGGATCTTGCGTAAACTTTGCACGCCTAATAACATCCTCACCAAATTTATCCCGAAGTGCATCTACCGTTTCATCCAGTCGTAACTTTCTTTCAAATTGCGCAGGACTCACACCGGAAAACAAATCATATTGCTGATATGCTTCGTTAGACAATCTGGTGACTTGCACACCAAGCTGACGCAGCGGCGTAATGCCATCCCAAGCCTCACAAAAGATTCGGCACGCTGCGTCAAACAGCATTTGTGTATTGTTGGTAGCGCCGGGCAAAATCGATTGATGGGAGAATTGTAAAAATTCGTTTGTGCGCAGATGTACCGATACACAGGCACCGTTTTTTCCATCTTTGCGCATACGCGCTGCCACCGTCTCACATAAGCTGAGCAAAACCTGGCAGCCTTCTTCATAAGAAGTTACGTCCGTCGCAGTGGTAACAGAATTTCCATAGCCTTTATTTTCTGCGGGTTCCGGTGTCACCATATCCGCATTGCGACCGTTAGCAAAATGCCAAATCGTCTCACCGTGTTTACCAAGTTTCTTACGAAGAATTTGCAGATCTGTTCTTGCCAGATCGCCGATCGTATAGATACCCAGTTTCTTCAGCTTCGACTCTGTTGCTGCACCAACTAAAAACAAATCCCTCACCGGAAGCGGCCACATCTTCGTTTCTATTTCCTCAGGAAACAAAGTATGGACCTTGTTCGGCTTTTCAAAATCTCCTGCCATTTTAGCAAGCAGCTTATTGGTAGAAATACCAATATTGACAGTGAAACCAAGCTCATCGTTGATCCTCTGCCGCATTTTTTCCGCAGCCAGCCTGGGTGCGCCAAATAGCCGCTGGGTGCCCGTCATGTCCACCCATGCTTCATCAATGGAGTATTGTTCTACAGCAGGGCTAAATTGCCGCAGCATCTGCACAAAGTGCCGGGAGGCTTCAACATACAACGGATAATCCGGAGGCACAACCACTAAATTAGGACATTTTTCCAGTGCCTGAAATAGCGGTTCTCCTGTTTTGATTCCATATTTCTTTGCCGGGGTGCTTTTGGCCAAAATAATACTGTGCCGGGATGCTTTATCCCCTGCCACTACTGACGGAATTTCTCGCAAATCAGTTGTTTCGCCCAGTACTTTTATTCGGTATGCCGCCGTCCAAGATAAAAAGGCGCTATTGGCATCTACATGAAATATAACGCGATCTGCCATATCAGTACACCTTTCTGAATAAACACCAACTGTGGCTACGAATCGTATATTTTAATTCAAACAACCACCGTTTACCCTTTACAGTAGCATAACATAAAAAAATGCGCGCTTCAATGCCCACATACTGAATTTCTCGACTACTGACTACCTCATCAATATCAATACGCAAAAGCTGGTGTTGCTCATCCTCCATACGAAAACGAAGGGGACGAATGTCACCATTGGCGCTATATAATGCAATTACATCTACCGGGCAAATCTGTTGGCTCACATTCTCCCCCTCCTTTCGTTTACTATTATAGTACATTTGTTCGAATTTTACAAGAGGGATTTTCTGGTTGTAACCGGCGCAATATTTTGTTATAATTTCAAAAGAGGTGAGTATATGCCAAAGTACCCTTGTCTTGTACTGGACCACGACGATACCGTTGTCCAAAGTGAAGCCACACTGAACTACCCCTATTTTTGCTACATTCTGGATCACTTCCGTCCGGGAGAAACGATTACCTGGGAAGAATATATCCAAGGCTGCTGTAACCTGGGTTTTGCACAAATGTGTCGGCAACGCTATAACTTTACCGAGCAGGAACTGATTGAAGAATACCAGGGTTGGAAAGAATTTATCAGAAAGCATACGCCTGCTCCCTACCCCGGAATCGATGCAATTATCCGCCGCCACAAAGCCGAAGGCGGTATAATATGCGTGATCTCCCATTCCAATAACGAAACAATTCTCAGGGATTATCGCACCCACTTTGGCATTATCCCCGATCAGATCTACGGTTGGGATCTGCCGGAAGAAAAAAGGAAGCCCCATACATATCCCTTGGAATGTATTATGAAAAAATACGGTTTAAAGCCCCACCAGTTATTGGTAGTCGATGATATGAAGCCTGCATGGGAAATGGCAACCAAACTTGGTGTTCCCACCGCTTTTGCCGCATGGAGTAAAAGTGATATTCCGGAACTTACCGAAGAAATGACAAATCTTTGTAATTTCTCCTTTCCTTCCCCAAAGGAACTGGAAAAATTCTTGTTTGACTAGATTGACAACTATGGTATAATACTTTTTGATTTTAAGGAGGTGATACATCTGGAAAAGGACAACATCCGTATAATGGCTAGAAACCGGGAAGCTTACCATGAATATTTTGTGGAAGAAGAAATGGAAGCCGGTATCGAATTGATGGGCACAGAAGTCAAGTCCATCCGCCAAGGCACATTGAACCTAAAAGATGCCTGGTGTGGTATCAAAGATGGAGAGTTACTTCTCAACCAGATGCACATCTCCCCTTATGAGCAAGGCAATCGATTCAATCCGGATCCTCGCCGTGTTCGAAGACTTTTGATGCACCGCCGAGAGATCATGCGACTGTTAGGCAAAGTAAAGCAGGACGGTTACTCGCTGATTCCCCTTTCCGTTTACTTCAAAGGCAGCCGTGTAAAGATCAAGGTTGGTCTGTGCAAAGGCAAAAAACTATACGACAAACGACAAGCCGCGGCCGAAAAAGACGCCAAACGTCAAATGGACCGGGCAATGAAAGAGAGGTACTAATTATGGCAAATCCCACTTTTAAGATCACAATGGAAAACGGCAGCGTTATGGAGGGTGAGCTCTACCCCGAAATTGCACCTCAGAGTGTGTATAACTTTATTGATCTGGCCAATCATAACTACTATGACGGTTTGATCTTCCACCGTGTCATCCCCGGCTTTATGATCCAGGGTGGTTGCCCCGAAGGCACCGGCATGGGCGGCCCCGGTTACTGTATTAAAGGTGAGTTCTTCTTTAACGGTTTCAAGAACGACCTGAAGCATAAGCGGGGCGTGCTTTCTATGGCTCGTTCCTCTTCCCCTAACTCCGGTGGCAGCCAGTTCTTCGTCATGCACCAGGATGCACGCCACCTGGACGGTCAGTATGCTGCTTTTGGCAAGGTAACTTCCGGCTTGGAAGTAATTGATGCAATCGCTTCTGTCAAGACCAATATGCAGGATCGTCCTTTGGAGGAGCAGAAAATTGCCTCCATCACTGTAGACACCCACGGTGAGACTTATCCGGAGCCCAACAAGCTCCCCGATCCCTACGGCAGATTCTAAAACAATTTTGTTACTCCTATCCGGGCGGCATTGCCGCCCGGCAGTAACCCAACATGGGGGTGTACTGGTTTCGACGGGGGTAGTGAGGCTGGAATAGCGGGCCGTGGCACCTGACCACGATAAAACGGGTAACTTTTAAATTTAACTGACAACAATACTGTTGCTCTGGCTGCCTAATTAGGCGCCCATCCGCCCCGGAAGGTCCACGAGCCGGGCTCGGGTGTGAT
>JAZOXE010000098.1:0-10738 GCA_045659525.1 Faecousia sp.
CCTGTGCGCTTTAGAGCCGGTTTCACCATGGAATATAATTGCAATTACATTCACTAATAAAGCCGCAAATGAATTGAAAGACAGGCTTACGAATATGTTGGGGGATGCCGGGCAGGATGTATGGGCAATGACGTTTCACTCTGCTTGCTGCCGAATTCTTCGTAAGGACATTGAACGTTTGGGATACAGCAGCAGTTTTACCATTTATGATACAGCCGATTCCGAACGGGTTATGAAAAACATAATCAATGAAATGGGTCTTGACGATAAGACATTCCCTGCTAAATATGTATTGTCAGTTATTAGCCGTGAAAAAGATAAGATGGTAACGCCTGCACAGATGCTTGAAAGTGTTGAAAACGGTCGGGATTTGCGGCTTTTACATATTGCAAAAGCCTATAAAATGTATCAGCAAAAGTTAAAAGAGAATGACGCTTTGGATTTTGATGATATCATTATGCTAACCGTACGCCTTTTGCAGGATAACGAGGATATACGCAGTTATTATCAAAAGAAATTCCGCTATGTTTTGGTTGATGAATATCAGGACACAAACCATCTGCAGTACTTGCTTACATCCATGCTTGCCGGCGGTTACGAGAATATCTGCGTTGTAGGTGATGATGACCAGAGCATTTACCGTTTTCGCGGCGCAACCATTGAAAATATTTTGTCTTTTGAAAAGCAGTATAAAGGCGCAAGAATTATCCGCCTTGAACAGAATTACCGCTCAACGCAATCCATTTTAAATGCAGCAAATGCGGTGATTGCCCACAATGTGGGCAGAAAGGGGAAGAAGTTATGGACTTCAAACCCAGCGGGAAAACCCATTACTGTTTATGAAGCATCGGATGAGTCCGGCGAGGCAAACTATATTGCCGGGCAGGTTCTTTCCGGCACAAAGAACGGAAAAGGTTTCAAAAATTTTGCGATCTTATACCGGACAAATGCCCAATCCAATGCTATTGAATTTGCTTTTAAGAGAAACGGTATTGCCTATCGGGTGATTGGCGGCACACGCTTCTTTGACAGAGCAGAAATCAAGGATATGCTGGCTTATCTTTGTGTCATCAATAACCGAAACGATGATTTAAGGCTGCGTAGAATTATTAACAATCCCCCCAGAGGGCTTGGTGAAAAGACGTTAGAGAGCGCACAAAGACTGGCAACGGCCGAAGGGAAAGGCCTTTACCAAATTGTTTGCGACCCATATTCCTATGGACCGATGGAGAAAGCGGCGCAAAGACTGTTAAACTTCTCTGCTTTGATTGAAGAACTGGCAGGACTTTTGGATAGTGGTATGTCTTTGCCGGATTTCTACGAAGAAGTTATGGTACGCAGCGGCTACGTGGCAATGCTGGAAATGAAACCCACGGAAGAAAATAAAACGCGGCTTGAAAATATACGAGAATTAAAGTCCAGTATTTATGCTTATGTGCAAAACGCAGAAGTTCCTACACTGTCCGGATTCCTGGAAGAAATTGCCCTGTACACGGATATTGAACAGTATAACGACGGCGACGATGCGGTGGTAATGATGACAATTCACTCTGCAAAAGGTCTGGAATTTCCCAACGTGTTTTTAGTTGGATTTGAAGACGGACTTTTCCCCGGAATGCGCGCAATTGGGGATATGGAGGAAATGGAAGAGGAGCGTAGACTTTGCTATGTTGCCATCACAAGAGCAAAGGAGGCGTTAACGGTTTGCTACGCAAAACAACGTATGCTTTATGGCCGAACAAATGCTGCTTTGCCATCTCGTTTCCTGCGTGAAATTCCGGTAGATATTATTGAGCGAAAAGGCGGTTATTTTGCGCCGCAGACGAGACCGTCCTATTCAGCAAGTCAATACTACACACAAACACAGAAAGTTAACCCGACACAGTACCGCGCTACAACTGAAAATACGGTTGTCCTTAATATTAACAAGGGTGATATGGTGCAACATACTGCATTTGGCAAAGGTCTTGTATTGTCGGTCATGAAGATGGCCGGAGACGCACTGTTGGAGATTGCGTTTGACCAAATCGGAACGAAAAAACTTATGGCAAAAACCGCATCGGCGCATATGAAAAAACTGTAATCTTTTGCGATAAAGCGCATAAAATCTCTCGGGAGGGATTGCTATGCGCCAGTTGTTTCGCAAAGTTTTATTATGGTTATTACTGATTTTGGCACTGTGCGCCGGACTGTTAATTGCGTTCCGGATTCAGTTTAACGATGCAATTCGGCAATTAGCGCAAACGCAGATTCGCAACGCTACCTCGGATTTAATCAATGACGCCATTGATAAACAGATAGAGAACGGAAATATTCAGTATGACCGTATGGTTTATTTCGAAAAGGATTTAGACGGAAGAATTACTGCGCTGAAAACCAATATGAGTGAAGTGAACCGCCTTAAGACGGCTATACTGAATCTGATTAATGACGAAATCCTTTCTTTGGACACGGAAAATTTAGGGATACCCATTGGTAATTTGCTGTTTCCGGAACTTTTTTCCGGAAGAGGTCCGGGGATTCCGGTGCAAATCATATCAATACGCAATTCTGATGCTTCGTTTCACAGTGGATTTTCGGAAGCGGGTATAAACCAAACACTGCAACAACTGATTATGGATGTCAGTGTGGATGTAACGGTACTTGTTTTGGGGGATACGGAAAGTTTTACGGTATCCAGTCAAGTTGTCGTTGCGGAGACCATTATCGTTGGGCAAGTACCGGATACATTTTTACAAACCGGAGGAAATTATGGAAACAAAAATTAGAATAGATAATTTGGTGGCTCAATTAAATGATGCAAACTATCGGTACTATGTACTGGATGATCCCACCATGCCGGATTTTGAATATGACCGTTTACTCCGGGAATTAGAGGATTTGGAGAAAGATAATCCTGAATTGGTGCGCTCGGATTCGCCAACATTGCGAGTTGGCGGTATGGCGCTGACTAAATTTGAAAAGGTTACGCATCCGGTTGCGCTGATGAGTTTACAGGATGTCTTTTCTTTGGAAGAATTAGATGATTTTCTTTTAAAAATTAAAAACAGTTATGAAGACGTAGAATTTACGGTTGAGCCGAAGATTGACGGACTTTCTGTATCTCTTGAATACGAAGACGGTGTTTTCGTCCGGGGCGCAACCCGGGGTGATGGTGTCGTCGGTGAAGATGTAACGGAAAATCTCAAGACTATCCGCTCTATCCCTATGCGGCTTATAAATGCCCCCAAACGCCTGATTGTACGCGGGGAAGTTTATATGCCCAAAAAGAGTTTCGAAGAACTGAACAAACATCAAGAGGAAGATGGTAAACCCTTATTTGCCAATCCGAGAAATGCGGCTGCCGGCTCTTTGCGGCAACTGGATTCTAAAGTTACTGCAGGCAGAAAATTGGACATTTTGATTTTTAATGTACAACTGGCAGATGGGGTTACTTTTGAAAGCCACGCCGAAAGCCTTGATTTTTTGCGGGATTTGCAGTTTAAAGTGATTTCTTCAAAGTGTTTGCGTGAGATTTCGAAAATCAACGAAGAAATCCTAAATATCAATGAAAACAGACAAGACTATGCTTTTGATATAGATGGTGCGGTTGTAAAAGTAAATGACCTTGTACTTCGTGAAAAATTGGGACAAACCGCGAAATTCCCCCGTTGGGCGGCGGCATATAAATATCCACCGGAAATAAAATCCACAGTTGTGGAAGACATTGTTGTTCAAGTGGGAAGAACCGGCGTGTTAACGCCCAAAGCGGTTGTGAAACCTGTGCGATTGGCAGGCACAACGGTTACAAACGCTACACTGCACAACCAAGATTTTATCTTGCAAAGGGACATTCGTATTGGCGATACGGTTAAAATCCGAAAAGCGGGGGAAATAATCCCGGAGATTTTAGAGGTCGAGTTTGACAAAAGACCGAGTTTTGCACAGCCCTACCATCTGCCGGATAAGTGTCCGGTATGTGGCGCGAAAACCCAGCGAGATGATGAAGGCGCTTTTCTGCGGTGTACCGGAGCGGAATGTCCTGCCCAGTTATCCCGAAATATTGCGCATTTTGTCAGTCGGGATGCGATGGATATTGAAGGCCTTGGTTCGGCAATTGTTGAGGAACTGATTGAAAAAGGTCTTTTGAAATCTCCTGCAGATATTTATTATTTGACATTTGAAGAACTTAAGAGCCTATGGATAAAAGGGGAAGTTGCGGCAAAAAAATTGCTTGCAGCCATTGAAGAGAGCAAGCAGCGGGATGTCAGTCGGTTGATTTATGCATTGGGTATCCGTCAGGTTGGCGCAAAAACCGGTAAAGTCCTTGCAGGCGCGTATGGAACACTGGATGCCCTTATGAACGCCGATACGGATAATCTGAAAGACATTCCCGATGTGGGGGAAGTGACGGCGCAGGCGATTACAGAATGGTTTACGCAGCCCCAGTCGATTCATATGATTGAAAGACTTCGGAGCGCCGGCGTTAATTTCACATCCACAAGAGTTATAACCGACACAAGGTTTGCGGGTGTTACGTTTGTGTTAACCGGTGCGTTGGAGAAGTTTACCAGGGACGAGGCGACGGAAAAAATTGAATTGATGGGTGGCAAAGTGTCCGGTTCTGTCTCCAAAAAAACAGGATATGTGGTGGCCGGTGAAAATGCTGGCTCCAAAGAAAAGAAAGCAAAGGAATTGGGGATCCCAATTTTAACGGAAGAAGAATTCCTTGCAATGATACAATAAGAAAAACCTGACCTCTATGAGGTCAGGTTTTTATAGTTTGAAATCTTCTTCATTGTATTTGCTAAAGTCAAGGGGCTTGGGACGCGCGGGTGTCCGTTTAGACGGATCGTAAACATATTTTCTGCAGGAGTCGCCAGCGGTCTTAAATCCTTTTTTGGGGCAAAGGACTGCATCTTTCTCAGTTGCGGTACCCCAAACGCAGTAACTGCAACTGCGCGGTAATTCTTTACGAAATAGCATTTGCCGACACCCACCTTTCTTTTTTGTGATTATACAACATTATTTGAAAAAATGCTACTATTATTTCTTTTGATTTGAAATCTGATAATAACCAAACCTAAAATGATGGGTAAAATCAACGCAAGAGATTTCGTTTCAAAATGAAACGCATCCTTGAAAATTAATAAAGACACAAAATTTGAGAGCAGGAAACTAACCATACATTGAATCAGTTTTCCCGGGAAATACATTCCCATTCCTAAATCTCCGGTTACGGACATTGTCTGCAAACCGACACATATTCCGCCAAATCCTAAAAATGTGGAAAAAAGTATAAAGCGGTCAGAAATATTTTCCAATGACTGTATTAGAGCAGTGCCGTTTGTAAGTTCCAAAAAACCGATTATCCAACAACCAGACAACTTTGGCACAAGCCACAAAATCCACCGGTTTATCAGGGCGTATAGCATACGGAAAAGTATTACCCAACCGGAAATAATCCCCATTGTTTTAATGGATTTTTCCAGGTGTTTGGAAATGCTGATTTCTGCCTTTGGGGCGATTGATATAGATTCTGCTTTTTTACCCGGTATAACCGCACCTACAATAAGAGATGAAATGATGTGAATTGCCCAGATTATCCAGCAATAGACGGGGCTTTCAAAAAGGCATAAGCCCATTCCAAATATAAATGATGGTCCAGCATTGCTGCAAAACCCCAAAAGACGCCGGGCAGTGTTTTTACTCAATTTTCCACTTTTATAGGCAGTGTAAACCGTCTGCGCGCCGATAGGATAACCGCCGACCAGTCCTAAAAGTAAAATGTTTTCTCCACCTTCCGGAATTCCGGTCAACTTTCCGAGAGGCCTAAATATACGCAAAGCGGAGGAACCGGTGCTGTCTATTAAAATTCCCGAAAAGAAAATAAAGGGAAGTAAGGAGGGGATGACACTGTGAAGGCATAATGTTATGCCGTCCTTTGCTCCGGTGAGGGCTGTTTTTCCGTCAAAAATCATAAGTAAAATCATGAACGCTGAAGTAAAAAAATACATTCTTTTTTTCATACTGTGCACATCACCTCCATAAGAATCTATGCCAGTCTGGGCAAGAACATAACGAAAAGAACATAGAGTATAAAAAGGGAGTGATGTCTTTGAAACAGACGGGACAATTATCGGAACGATTCATAAAATTCAGCAATTTGCCCCATGAATCTCTGCCGGGACAGTCGGTTTTAGAGGTGATTGGCAACAACCGAACATTGATAGAGAATCATTCCGGTGTTTTGCAATATACCGATGAAGTAATTAAAGTAAAGGTGAAATTCGGTCATTTACTTGTGCGGGGTAAAGGTTTGCGGCTTATTAAAATGACAAAGCAACAACTTTTGATTTGCGGAGAGATATGTGAAATCTGTTTTAGTAAGGGAGTATAGAAATGTCGGGGCTTCAAAGGAAATTCTGGTTTGAGATTACTTCAGCGGACATACCGAATTTGCTCCAAAAAATCGGTTTGTCCGGTATAGAACTGCTGGACATAAACTACATCTCGGAAATAACATTTACATGTGTAGTAAAGAAAATTGATTTTGCAAAATTACAAACTATTTTAGAAAAAGGCGGAAACACATATAAGATTAAGCGAAAATTAGGGGTTCTTTGGCAATTTTGGGGATTAAAAGAAAGACCGGTATTGGTCAGCGGGATATTGCTTACAATTTTTTTAGCGTTATTCTTACCAACAAGAGTATATTTTGTCCAGGTAGCGGGAAACGAATTTGTAAGCACTCGATATGTTTTGGAAATGGCGCAGGAATGCGGAATCGGGTTTGGTGCAAACCGCAGACAAGTTCGTAGTGAAAAGGTAAAAAATGCGCTTTTAGAGAAAATACCGGAACTAAAATGGGTTGGCGTAAATACTAATGGCTGTACAGCCACCATTAGTGTTAAGGAAAAAAGTATTGAAACCGTAAAAAAAGTAGAGAAGAAAATTGGAAATATCGTCGCAGTTGCTGACGGCGTGGTGGGGGAGTGTACCGTTTTAAGGGGGACGCCCATGTGTGCTGTTGGAGATGCAGTCACGAAAGGTCAGGTGTTAATTTCTGGCTATGCAGATCAAGGGAATATTATAAAGATTTCCGGCGCTGAAGGGGAAGTTTATGCCCAGACAATGCGAAGTTTTGCGGTAATTACAAACGGTTTTCGACAAAAAAGAACAGAGCAAAAAGAGGCGAAGCGGCTATTTTCTGTAATTATTGGAAAAAAACAAATAAATTTTTATAAAGACAGTGGAATTTCACATACAAGTTGTGTTAAAATGAGAAAAGAAAAAGTGTTGACACTTCCCGGCGGAATGAAACTTCCGGTTGTCTTTGTTATTGAAGAAATAAGTTCCTATGATTTGTTGAATGAGGAATTGACGGAAGAGAAGATGTCTTTTCTTTCGAATTATTCCGCACATTATCTGAAAGAACAAATGATAGCCGGGGAGATTTTGGAAAAGCAATCAAAACCGTTGGACGACGGAATACGTACCGGCATATATGTGACCAGTCGTTGTTATGAAATGATTGGCAAGGCAACTTATGAGGAGATCATGATACAGTGAAAATGACAGAAGAAAAAATTATAAATGCAGAGCGCGTGGATGACGTGATTGCAGTTTTCGGTTCTTTTGATGAAAACATTAAGCAAATCGAAAACGCTTTTCATGTTCATATCGTAAACCGGGACGCGAATCTGGCCATCACTGGTGATGTGGAAGATGTGGATATGGCAGGCAGAACGTTGGAAGGGTTGCTGTCTTTGGCATCAAAAGGTGAAATGATTGATGAGCAGAGGGTGCGGTATCTCATTACTCTGATTCAGGAAGGCAACGATGCCATGGTCTCTCAAATTGCAAAAGATGTGGTTTGCGTGACCGCAAAAGGCAAACCAATTAAGACCAAAACAGTAGGTCAGCAAAACTATATGAAAGCCATTTCTAAAAACACGATCACACTTGGAATCGGACCGGCAGGTACCGGCAAGACTTATCTTGCCGTAGCGGCGGCAGTTGCCGCTTTTCGTGCCCGCACGGTGAACCGCATCATTTTAACACGTCCTGCGGTGGAAGCCGGAGAGCGGCTGGGTTTTCTGCCTGGCGATTTACAGAACAAGGTTGACCCCTATTTGCGGCCTTTATATGATGCTTTGTACGAAATGTTAGGCGGCGAAACCTTTCAAAAGTACCAGGAACGGGGCTCTATTGAAGTTGCGCCCCTTGCATATATGCGTGGCAGAACGTTGGATGACAGTTTTATAATTTTGGATGAAGCCCAAAACACAACGAAGGAACAGATGAAAATGTTCCTTACAAGACTCGGATTTGGCTCAAAAATTGTGATTACCGGCGACATTACCCAGATTGACTTGCCAAACGACAAAATATCAGGCTTAAAAGACGCCGTTCGTGTACTGGAGAGTGTAAAGGATATTGCAATTTGTAAATTGACATCTGCTGACGTTGTCCGACACGCGTTGGTGCAGGATATTATCAACGCATATGAAAAAGCGGAAAGAAAAACCGTGACAAAAAATACAAACGGAGCGCAAAGGAGATAACAATGAAACAAGTAAATGTGAACATTACATTTGACTGCTTTTCTCTTCGCCGCTTTGCGGTTACATCTATTGTTGAGTCCTGCATTCGCGCCGTTTTGCGTGAAGAAAACATTCAGGTACCTTGTGAAATCAACGTTATGATTACAAATGATAAGGGTATACAAGCAATCAATAGCGCCAGTCGAAATATAGACAAGCCTACCGATGTTTTAAGTTTCCCAATGTTTCAGTTTACACCGGGACAGTACCCCGAAGACTGGGACGAGTATTTAGATGTGGAAACGGACACGTGCCCTTTAGGGGATATGGCGATTTCGTTAGAGCGCGCAGTGTGTCAAGCGAAAGAATTTGGACATACGGTGCGCCGGGAAGTCGGTTACTTGACAATTCACTCCATGCTACATTTGCTTGGGTATGACCATTTGGATGAGGGCGCAGAAAAAGCGCAGATGCGAAAAAGGGAAGAGGAAATTGCCAATACCGTTCCTCGTATGGAGAGATAAAAGGAGACAGATATGGTTACAAAAACTGCAATGATTACTATTGCCGGTCGCCCCAATGTAGGCAAATCCACACTGACCAACTATTTGGTTGGGGAAAAAATTGCGATTGTATCCAACAAGCCCCAAACAACGCGAAACCGTATTTGCGGAATTGTTACTAAAAACGACACGCAGTTTGTGTTTGTAGATACCCCCGGATTCCATAAACCCAGAACAAAACTGGGTGACTATATGGTGAACATTACGAAGGAATCCATTGCAGATGTGGATTTGACAATTATGCTTGTAGAACCGATTCCTTCTGTTGGTAGCCAGGAGCAGGCGCTTCTTGAACAGTTAAACGGGAAGAAATCCCCGGTTGTTTTGGCAATTAATAAGATCGATACTGTGGAAAAAGATATGTTATTAGAGGTGATTGCGGCTTACAGTCAAGCGGGGGAATTTGCGGCGATTATTCCTATTTCCGCAAAAACCGGTGATGGGGTTGAGCAATTGCTTTCTTTGTGCAGCCAGTATGCAGTTGAGAGTCCGTTTTTATTTCCTGATGACCAGACAACTGACCAACCGGAACGTCAGGTTATGGCGGAAATTATCCGTGAAAAACTACTGTGGTGCTTGGATAGAGAAATTCCCCACGGAACTGCAGTTGAAATTACAAAATTCTCTGAGCGTGATTCCGGAATTATCGATATTGATGCCACAATCTTTTGTGAAAAAGCCAGCCATAAGGGTATCATTATTGGCAAGCATGGAGATATGCTCAAGAAAATTTCTTCTATGGCGCGCGCTGACTGTGAAAAATTTATGGGAACAAAAGTTTACCTTACGACTTGGGTAAAGGTAAAAGAAAACTGGCGAGACAGCGATTTCTTGATACGTAATTTTGGTTATAGAGAATAATTTCCATGGCTAATTTCGGCGCATTTGCTCATTCTATTTACGGAGGGATGAGAATGAATGCAGCGGACTATTGGCAGATATTTATGGATACCGGCGCGCCGGAAATGTATCTGATGTATCACAAAGCAAAAAGACAGGAGGACACCCATGTACTTGACAACACAGGCCCTTGTACTGCGGGTCTGTCCTTATAAAGAGCAGGATGCTATGTTAACGCTGTTAACGCCGGATAACGGTAAGATATCGGTCAAAGCCAGAGGACTAAGGCGGAAAAATAGTCCTCTGGTGGCACCGTGCCAACTGCTTTCTTACGGTGAATTTACTCTTTTTGATTATCGTGGCACATACACAATTAACGAAGCCAGTGCAATCGAATTATTTACACCGATTCACAGAGATATCTGCAAACTGGCGTTAGGTACTTATTTTGCCCAAGTGGCAGAACTGATTTCCCAGGAAGATATTTCAAATCCGGAAGTTTTGTCATTACTGCTTAACAGTCTTTATATGCTTTCAAAGCCGGAGGGGAATCAACGCCTGATTAAGTGCATTTAAGAGTTGCGAATTGCTTGTCTTGCCGGTTATATGCCGGATTTGAGCGTTTGCCAAAGTTGTGGCAAAGAAAACCCGGAGAGATTTAATATATCCCAAGGGCGGTTAGAATGTTTAAGGTGCCAAAGCGGAAACACGGATGGAATTCGTATGCCTATGGGCGCTGGAGCGCTGGATGCTATGCGCTATATCTGCTATAGTGATGCGAAACGCATTTTTTCTTTCCAAATTGGGGAA
>JAZOXE010000099.1:0-3379 GCA_045659525.1 Faecousia sp.
ATGGCAAATTTAAGCGTTTATGTGGGCACCTATGTCAACGGCGTGGCGGAAATCCACTCGGAAATTTTGAAAAATGATGTATTTAACGCATGGTACCGGGCTTACCCGGAGCGTTTCCAGAACAAGACCAACGGCATTACCCCCCGGCGCTGGATTGGTCTTTGCAATCCGGAACTTACCCAACTGATTAAATACCGCATCGGCGGCGATTTCCTGAAGGATATGGGCCGGTTGGCGAAATTAAAGGGTATGATTGACGACGATATGGTGCGTCAGTTTAATGCCGTAAAACGGCAGAAAAAACAGGAACTTTGCGCGGTGATTGAAAAACGGGAGAACATTAAATTAAACCCCGATTTCATTTTCGATGTACAGGTAAAGCGTCTGCATGAGTATAAACGGCAACTGCTCAATGCTCTGTCCATTGCGGATATCTATTTCCGGCTAAAAGACGGGAAACTGCCCGACTTCCAGCCTACGGTATTCTTATTTGGCGCAAAGTCTGCCCCCGGGTATGCCCGGGCAAAGGCTATTATCCGGTATATTAACCGGCTGGCCCGCCTCATTAACAATGATCCGGACGTGGCGGATAAACTGAAAGTGGTGTTTGTGCAGAACTATAACTGTTCTTATGCCGAGCACATCATTCCTGCGGCGGATATTTCCGAGCAGATTTCTCCTGCCGGCACAGAAGCCTCCGGCACCGGCAATATGAAACTGATGCTCAACGGCGCGGTAACCCTTGGTACATTGGACGGAGCCAATGTGGAAATCGTGAAAGAAGCGGGAATGGAAAACAACTATATCTTCGGCGCAACGGTGGATGAAATCAACCATATGCGAGACACCTATTATCCCCGGGGAATTTACGATTCCAATGAAAATCTCCGCCGGGCAATCAACACGTTGGTGGATGGCACCGTGCCCACAGATGATGACCAGAGAGAACTGTTTTCCGCACTGCTGGACGGCGCCCACTGGCACCGGGCGGACCATTACTTCCTGCTGACGGACTATGAATCCTATTTGGATGCGAAACTCCGGGCCAATCGGGATTATCAGGATCGACTGGGCTTTGGCAGAAAGTGCTTAATGAACATTGCAAGCGGCGGAAAATTCTCTGCCGACCGCACCATCGGCCAATATGCAGATGAAATCTGGCACATCAAACCCACACAACTTTAAAGCCTATCAAACAAAAACGTGGCGTACATCCAACGGTGTACGCCACGTTCTTTTTGCGGTATTTGGGAATTAGTACATTCCGCCACCTTGTGCGGCAGCGGCGGCTGCAGCCATAGCGGCATCCCCTGCGGGATCGGGCTTGTCGGCAACCAGGCTTTCTGTGGTCAGCACGCAAGCGGAAATGGATGCGGCATTTTCCAGAGAAGAGCGGGTAACTTTGGTGGGATCTACGATACCTGCGGAAATCATATCCACGTATTCCTCGGTGTAGGCATTGTAGCCATAGCCGATTTTTTTGGAATTCTTAATCTTTTCATATACCACACTGCCGTCAACGCCGGCATTCTCCGCGATCTGACGGATGGGAGCCTGCAAAGCGGTGGCAATAATGCGAGCGCCGGTCTTTTCGTCGCCGGAGAGTTTAGCAATGAGTTTTTCAACAGCAGCGATGGCGTTAACCTGGGCAGTACCGCCGCCGGCAACGATGCCTTCCTCTACTGCAGCCCGGGTAGCGTTCAGTGCGTCTTCTACCCGCAGTTTCTTTTCCTTCATAGCAACTTCCGTCTGGGCGCCGACCTTAATCACTGCAACACCGCCGGCCAGTTTTGCCAAACGTTCCTGCAGTTTTTCCCGGTCGTAATCGGAAGTGGTGGTGGCAATGGAAGCCCGGATGGACTGGGCGCGAGCCTTAATGGCTTCTGCGTCGCCTGCGCCGTCTACGATGGTGGTATTGTCTTTGGTAACAACGATCTGACGGCAACGGCCTAAGTCAGCAATCTGGGTGTCGGTCAGTTCCATTTCCAACTGACTGGAAATGACAGTGCCGCCGGTGAGAATGGCGATATCCTGCAGCATTTCCTTGCGGCGGTCGCCGAAACCGGGAGCCTTTACGCAAACTACGTTGAAGTTGCCCCGCAGACGGTTAACCAGCAGGGTTGCCAGCGCATCGCCGTCAACATCTTCGGCAATAATCATCAGTTTCTTGCCGGTCTTAACAACCGGCTCCAAAATGGGAAGAATTTCCTGAATGGAAGAAATCTTCTTGTCGGTAATCAAGATATAAGCATCGTCCAAAACGGCTTCCATCTTGTCGGTGTCGGTAACCATGTAGGGGGAGATGTAGCCCCGGTCAAACTGCATACCTTCCACAACATCCAAACCGGTTTCGGCGGTCTTGCTCTCTTCGATGGTGATAACGCCTTCGGTACCCACTTTATCCATAGCCTGGGCAATCAATTCGCCGATGGCGGCATCGCCGGAAGAAACGGTACCGACTCTTGCGATGTCGGCAGCGCCGCTTACGGGAACAGAGTGTTCCTTAATGGAAGCAACAGCGGCTTCAACAGCCTTTTCAATACCCTTACGCATAACCATGGGGTTTGCGCCGGCACTCAAATTCTTCAGGCCTTCCCGGGTGATCGCCTGGGCAAGCAAAGTAGCGGTGGTGGTGCCGTCACCGGCAACATCGTTGGTCTTGGTGGCAACTTCCCGAATCAGTAGCGCGCCCATATTCTCAAAGGCAACTTCCAATTCCACTTCTTTTGCGATGGTCACGCCGTCATTGGTAACCAGGGGAGCGCAGAACTTCTTGCCCAGCACTACGTTACGACCTTTGGGGCCTAAGGTAACTTTAACGGTGTTGGCCAACTGGTCAATACCGGACTGTAACTTCTTACGGGCGTCTTCACCGTAAACAATCATTTTTGCCATAACAGAATCCTCCTAAATCAGTCAGTAACGACGGCGAGAATGTCGTCCTGCTTTACAAACTTATAATCCACACCGTCCAGTTTGATTTCTGTGCCGGTGTATTTGCCAACAACAACTTTGTCGCCGGGTTTTACCGTCATAGCCACGTCTTTTGTGCCGGGGCCGGCGGAAGCAACTTCATAGATTGCAGGCTTTTCTTTACTGGTGGCAGCCAGGATGATGCCGGAAGAAGTGGTTTCTTCTGCCTCTACCTGGGTCAGCAGAACATTGTCAGCCATGGGTTTGAGTTTCATAATAATACCTCCGTTATTTCCACCGCAGTGAAACTGCGTATATTAATGTAAGGATTAGCACTCTGACTGTTTGAGTGCTAACGACAATATAATAGCCTATGGATCCTGAAAAAGCAAGAGGAATTTTTACTTTAACAGTAAAAATTTTATGAACATTCATTTTCCTGAGAAATAGCCGGATGTTTTGCTTA
>JAZOXE010000100.1:0-4115 GCA_045659525.1 Faecousia sp.
AAGGTAATATAGCCGCCGGCTTTCTTGAATTCACAGGCCTGCACCGTAGTGCTGCCCAAAACTTCCTTGCCGTCAGGAGACAGGAAACTAAAGCGCACATCGTCTTCTACCTTGTACTTATAGTTCCGGCAGTCTGCATAAATAGAGAATGCATACTCGGTAGAACTATCAGGAAGCACGAATTTCATAGCAACACGGCCGCCAAATTCTCCCAAGGGAAGCACATCAAAATACGGTGCATTTTCAGCATTATGGCCGGCGCCGGTATAGGTGTTGTAGGTGGGTACTGTGCCGGTATAGCCTTTGGGTGTTTCCAAAGTTGTCTTATCCGTAACAACACCGGAGAGGTTACAACCACGGTAAACCCATACATCGCCACCCATATTGTATGCCCAGGTAGAGTTGGTTACCATATTAATGCCGTCAGCAGTGGTATTGAGTTTCCACTCGGAACCCATGGGGTTTGCACCAAATCGGTCATAGCGGTGTCTGTCTGCGTTTTTTTCTGCCAACTGCTGTGTCCGCTGATTGAAGGGCATTTCCACGTCCTTGTATTTAACTGTACTATTGGCAAATTGCCAGCCCAACAGGATAGCCTGTTCAGTACCGTAGCCGTTGGTCTGCCACAAACCTTTGGTGTTGTTATCGATATTACCGGACTGCTGCCATAAGGTCTTATCCACAACGGTCTCTTCCTCCGAGCCGCCGGAAGCAGTGGGTTTCTCGTAAACATCGAAGAAAAATCCGCTGGGACCGAAGAATCGCACTTCACGGTCAATTACCAAGATAAAGTTATCACGGACTTTGAAGGAAATGTAACCGCCGGAACGGCCAAATTCGGAAAGATCAATCGCATTTCTGCCTAATTCTTTTGTGCCATCTTCATTTAAGAAAATAAACTCAACTGCACCATAGACTTCGTCAGTCATATTCCGGGTGTCGGCATAAACCGTGAAGGTATACTCCCCTTCTTCCGGCAGTCCGGAAAATGCGAAGGCACTCCGCCACTTCATACCTTCCGTGGCAATTGCGACATCTCCGAAGCAACGGGCATCATCCGGATTGAAGGCTTCGGAACCGTAGACGTAGTACTGGGGCACAACACCGGTATAACCTTCCGGTGTTTCCAGCGCAGTTGCCAGACGGTCAGATCCTGCCACAACTTTACCTTCAAATGCCCAGTAGTTTCCAGGCATATAATTATTTTGCTTCATTGCAATCTTACTATTGGTTGTATAGTAAGGCGCCTGATATCGATTAACATCCCGATAAACGGGGAATAATTCGCCGTAGCTGCGTTTATATTCGCCGGCAATACCATTATTTTCTTCGGTAGCGTGACGCCAACCCAGAAGCATGGCCTGCTCGGTGCCGTATCCGCCAACAGACTGCCACTTGCTGCCGGTCTCGTTATCAACAGGTCCAACTTGCTTCCACATATCGGGATCATCCGGGAATACCAGAGGACCTACATCATCCAAAGGTTCGCTGGGAATCACCGGCGCATCCTGATCAAAGAACAAAGCGCTGATACCAAAATATTTTGCTGCAGCAGGTTTATCCAACAGTACCCGGAAAGAGTTCATCACCTTGAAGGTGATGTAGCCACCAGTCTTGCCGAAATCGGAAGTCTTCACTGCCAATGTCTGGAGAAGTTGCGTTGCGTCATCATTAAGAATCTTAAACTCAACGGTTTCATCCAAATCGATGTTGTGGTTCCGGGTATCCGCATAAATTGTGAAGTAGAATACTTTGTTTTGTAAGGATTCCGGTACATTAAACTTCATGGAAATACGGTTTGTCATACCTGCGGACATCGGCGCAACGTCTGTAAAAGGCGCAGACTCCACGCCGGGACCGGCAACCGTATAAGCATTAAAGTTCGGGGTATCCAGGGTATAATCCGACGGCACTTCCAGCGCGGGCAAATCGGTTAACTTTAACCGATGGTTTCTACCACGGTGATACCAGAATTCACTGCCTAACTGGGCTCGATTATCACCACTATAGGGCATAGTGATGGCATCGGCGCCCTTGGTACGGTACCAAACATAAGAGGTATCGAAGCCAGCGCCTTTACGGACATAAACATTACTGCTCCAAATCGCATCGGCCAAAGTCGCAACATCGGCATTTCTGCCAGGCTGCCAACCGATGAGCATTGCCTGATCAGTACCGTAGCCCGCGGTATCCCATTTGCTGCAGGTGTTCTTATCCATCACACCTACCTGCTCCCACAAATCATCGGGGATTTCCACCGGTTCGGTGGGCGGTTCCGGCGGGATGGTGGGCACATTCTCACTAAAGAGGAAAGCGCTGGGGCTGAGCATCTTATGGGTAGCATCCTGCACAAAGATAAAACTGTCAACACCACCAACATAGAAGGTGACATAGCCGCCGTTCTGGCCAAAATCGTTGGCCGCAAAGGTGACGGTGTTGCCTAATTGGGCAGTCTTGCCGCTATTTACAAAACTAAATTGGGTTTGGGCATCCAGTCCTTCATAGAAGTTATTGATATCCATATAGACGGAGAAGTAATAACTCTTGGATGCATCCAGTCCGGTGAACTTAAAGTTCCGGCGGGCAAGTTGTCCGTCCATTGCGGTTACCAGACCGTTAATGGTAGCGTCTGCCGCAGAATCATCAACACACAAATATGTATTGAACTGGGGCACGATTCCGGTAAAGCCTTCCGGTGCATTCAGATTGGCAACCGGTCTGCCGGCTACAGTCTTGGTAGAGATACTGGAGTAGGCGTTTCCTCTGCCGGCAGCGGCAATGTCTGCAGTAATACCACTGCTCTTTACATAGAGAACATTGCCTCTGGCGGTTGCAGCATAATTTGTAGAAGCGCCACGGTTGCTAACATAACCATTTACGGGAGAACCGTCGGCTTTAATGCCATTGGCGCCGTCTACTGGCAAGTTCCAGCCTAACAACATGGCTTCCACGTCGCCGTAGCCACTGGTCTGCCATGCGCCCTTGGTGGTCTTATCCATGGTGCCTACCTGCGCCCATGTTTCCGGAACATCTTCGTCGGGATCAGGCGCTACGTATTCATCAAAGAAGAAGCCTTGCAATCCAAAACGGTTTGCAGAGTAAGTAGCATGATCCGGAGAAGTCTTGGCAGTATTCTTTCTGTCCAAAATCATGGTGAAATCGCCTTTAACCAAGTAAGTGCGATATGCGCCATCGGTAAAGGTTGCGCAGGAGAATTCCTCTACATTGCTATAGACGTTGCCATCTGCATCGACAAAGTGGACTTTCAGGTCCTCTTGGGCATGGGCTTCCCAGTCACCTCTAAAGTAACTGTCCTTAATATGGTTATTGGCATAAATACGGAACTCGTATACCTTTTCCGCATCCAAACCGCTAAAAGTAAAGTAATGACGATACCAATCAGTTCCCAATTCCGGTTCGCCGGTCACATTGGGAATATCCGCGGTACTGCCGCTAAGCATATAGGCATCAAATACATTGGTAACTGCAGGGTTTGTATTAACAAGAATTTCCGACTGGGGGTTGGTTCCGGTTTCACCGGTGGTACCAAATCCCCAAATTTCCGTATAGTTTGCGGTCATAGAAACCTTACTATTAGCACTGTAAACACCGGAATTCTTCAATGTTGCCGTACGTTCACCGGCAGTTATAGCACCGGTATAGTTATAACCAGGGAACAGCGCGTCGTAAGAGCCGTAGCCTTTGGTGTTCCATGCGCCTTTTGTAACTTTATCCACACCGGACGCGGTCCACACACCCGAAACATCTTCATTGGAATCAGGTGCTACGTATTCATCAAAGAAGAAGCCTTGCAGGCCAAAACGCATTGCAGAGTAGGTATTATGATCCGTAGAAGTTTTGGCAGTTTTCTTTCTGTCCAAAATCAAGGTGAAGTTACCCTTAACATAGTAGGTGCGGTAAGCGCCGTCGGTAAAGGTCGCACAAGAGAATGCCTCCACATCGCTATGGACGTTGCCATCTTCATCCACAAAGTGGACTTTCAGGTCCTCTTGGGCATGGGCTTCCCAGTCACCTCTGAAGTAACCGTCAGCAATGTGGTTGTTGGAATAAATACGGAATTCGTATACCTTTTCCGCATCCAAACCGCTAAAAGT
>JAZOXE010000101.1:0-4599 GCA_045659525.1 Faecousia sp.
CATAGCCGCACAAGGCGGTCTTGAAATACACAAAGTATTCCTGCGACCTTCTTGCTTGCTCTGCGGCAAGAATCTTCGCTGACCACAAGACAACATATTTCCGGAGATTGCCGGAGCGCGTCATTGAAAGCGTTTACGAAACCTATAAGCAGAGGCGGCTTGCCGCCTCTGCTTTTGGAGCATTTATTGTAGGGCAGGGGCTTGCTCCTGCCGCCAAGGATCCGGCGGAAGTAAACCCCCCCCCTACAACAAAAATAATACATAAAGGAGATCATTCCTATGGATATGACAATGGAAACCTGCCGTAAGTTTGTGGAAGTTTTGGCTTCCGATGCCCCCGCGCCCGGCGGCGGCGGCGCAGCCGCATTGGTTGGCGCCATTGGCACCGCTTTGGGCAACATGGTTGGCTCTTTGACTGTTGGCAAGAAGAAATACGCTGAAGTCGAGGAAGAAATCATCGCTCTGAAGGCAAAATGCGACGCTTTGCAGACGGAACTTCTCAATCAGGTAGAAGCCGACGAAGTAAACTTCCTGCCCCTGGCCAAGGCTTACGGTATTCCCAAGGACGACCCCAACCGGGACAAGGTGATGGAAGAGGCTACCATTATTGCCTGCTCCACCCCCATGAAGATTATGGAACTGTGCTGCCAGGCCATTGACTACATAAAAGTTTTTGCCGACAAGGGCAGCCGTCTGGCAGTGTCCGATGCAGGTTGCGGTGCAGTCTGCTGCAAGGCCGCATTGCAGGCCGCCAGCCTTAACGTGTTCATTAACACAAAATCCCTGAAAAACCGGGAAGTTGCAGAAGAAATGAACGCAAAAGCAAACGGTATGCTCCAAAAATACGGCACATTGGCAGACGAAATTTTTGTAACCGTTAAGGCCGGCTTCGGTCAGTAAAAATAAGGAGAACGATTATGGCTAAATTACTGTTGGGCAAGGAAGTTACCGATGCCCTGAATGCAAATCTGCAAGAACGCACCGCCGCTTTGCGGGCAAAAGGTGTGAATCCCACATTGGGTATCATCCGGGTAGGCGAAGACCCCTCCGACCTTTCCTATGAAAAAGGCGCTATGAAGCGGGCCGAACTGGTTGGCGTAGACGTAAAGCAATATCTACTCCCCGCCGATGCCACCAAGGAAGCCGTTCTGGCGGTTATTGACGAAATCAATGCCGACGATTCCATTCACGG
The DNA here is from genome assembly GCA_045659525.1 of Faecousia sp. Taxonomy (GTDB): domain Bacteria; phylum Bacillota; class Clostridia; order Oscillospirales; family Oscillospiraceae; genus Faecousia. Next base: position 1,193 of record JAZOXE010000101.1, read on the forward strand.
CGTACTGATGTTCCGTCCCCTACCCAAGCACCTGAAGGCAGACCAGAACGAAATCTGCAACCGTCTTGACCCCAAGAAGGATATGGACTGTATGACACACTTGAGCAACGCCGGTGTGTTTGAAGGCCTGAACGATTTAGGCTATGCCCCCTGCACCCCCCCCGCTTGTATGGAAATTCTGGATTTCTACGGCATTGACTGCAAGGGCAAATACGCCGTTGTCATTGGCCGCAGCCTGGTTGTTGGCAAGCCTGCCGGTATGATGCTGATGGGCAAAAACGCCACCGTTACCACCTGCCACACCCGCACCGTTAACACCGCGGAAATCTGCCGCAACGCAGATATTATCGTTTCCGCCGCCGGCGTTTTGAACAGTCTGACAAAAGACTTTGTACGCCCCGGTCAGGTGGTTATCGACGTTTCCATTAACTGGGATGAAAACAAGATTAACGCCAAGGGTGGCAAGGGCGGTATTGCCGGCGACGCCAAGTTTGACGAAGTCGAACCCATTGTTGATGCCATTACCCCCGTTCCCGGCGGCGTCGGCTCTGTCACTACTTCTGTTTTGATGAAGCACGTGGTTGAAGCCGCTGAAAAAATCTAATTTTAACCAATAACTCTCTTACATAACTGGCGAAACGAGGTGGAGTCCCACCGGGGAGTGTAAGAGTCTGTTATGCCGATCGCCTGGGCAGTCCGAAGCGCAGCCTCGGACTCCCCATTTTAACTATGAGGTGAATATTATGAAAAAATTTAGAAATATGCAGGAGCCTTGCTTTTTAAGACTGTTCTTTGCTTTTATTTCCCTGTGCTTTCTTGTGGCCGCTTTCTGTATGCCCGACCGGGCGCAGGCATTTACCGGTCTGTGGAAAATTTTAAGCGGCACCTGCAAAATTTCCACCAACTATTTTGCCCTGGGCGGTTTTGCGGCCACATTTCTGAATATGGGCATTGTGGGACTTTTCTGCACCGCCCTCACATTCCTTCCCGGCTGCAAGCCCAATAACGTTACCACCCTTGCAGTTCTGCTGACCGTAGGATTTGCCTCCTGGGGTATGAACGTTGTGAATATGATTCCCACGGCGCTGGGCGTCTGCCTGTATGCGCTGGTGAAAAAGGAAAAGTTGGGTGCTCTTTCCAACGCAATGATGTTCTCCACCGGTATTGCCCCGTTGATTTCTGAACTTCTTTTGCGGTATCCTACTGCGGAGTATATCGGCTTTAACTGGCTGGGTTTGGGCTTTGCTCTCGTTGTTGGCCTACTCATTGGCTTTTTCCTGCCTGCCGGCCTTGCCCATTCGCCCCTCTGCCACAAGGGTTACGACCACTACTCCGCTGCGCTGCCTGTGGGCCTTACCGCGTTTTTCCTGCGGGCGCTGCTTTACAACGTTCTGCTGGGCACCACCCCCGCCAAAATGGAACTTTCCACCTTGGCCGCTCCCACCGCAGAGGCTTTTTACGCCTGCAACATCTTCTGCATTGTTCTGTTTTCCCTGTTTGTGGTGTTCGCCCTGCTTATGGGCTGCACCCCCAAGGACTATTTCTCTCTGCTGAAAGATTCCGGCCACGGTGTCAGTTTCCCCGCCAAATACGGCAACGCCGCTTTTTTGATGAATGCCGGCATCTTCGGTCTGATGATTGTAGGCTACTTTAACTTTGCTGCTTGGATTGACCCCGGCGTGATGGTTTCCGGTGTCTGGACCGGTATGACCTTCGGCATCGTATTTTGTATGCTTTCCACCTGCAACTCCGGCAGTCACCCCCGCAACGTTCTGCCCATTATGGTGGGTTATGTTGTTTTTTCCTATGTTTTTGGCTGGCTTTCCGGTCTTTTGGGCGTGGAAAAATATGCTCTTACCATTGGCAGCCAGTCCATTCTTATTGGTCTTTGCTACGCCAACGGACTTTCCCCCATCGCCGGTAAATACGGCTTTGGCTGGGGCGTTGTCGCCGGCGGTCTGCACTATCTGCTGGTCAGCGCTGTTCCCGATACCCACGGTGGTTTCCTGCTGTATAACGGCGGTTTCACCGCTGCTCTGATTTGCATTTTGCTGATTCCCCAGTTGGAGCGGTTTTGCAAAACAAAAGAGGAGCGCAATCTTCTGAAAACAAAATAATTTAATCCGCTACATCGATACCCCATATCTTGTGGTAAAATCCAGTTTCTATAACAAGAATGGAAAAAACGCTATTTTCACCGGACTTTTCCCGAAAATTTTTCAAAAAAGGTATTGATTTTACGGACAAATCACGTTATAATGGGTAAACGCGTGAGTAAATCCACAGAAATAGGAGGTGTAAATATGCCCAACATTAAGTCCTCTAAAAAGGATGTCGTCAGTTCTAAAATTGCTTATGAGAAGAACAAAGCCGCCAAGACCGCTCTGAAGACTGTTATCAAAAAGTTCGAGATTTCTTTGGAGGGTGGCGACCGCGCTGCTGCTGAAGCCGCTTACAAGGTTGCTGTCAAGGCTGTTGACCATGCTGTTACCGCTGGTATTCTCCACAAGAATACTGCCGCCCGGAAAAAGAGCAGCATGACTCTGCGTCTGAACAAGATTGCTTGAGTTCTCTGAAAATATCTCCTTTCGAGTTCCTCGAAAGGAGTTTTTTCATTTTATGGGATAGAAAAAGGACCTGCAAAGCAGGTCCTTTCTTTTTATTCTTGGTTGCGTCTTTTCATTACTTCCCGCATACGGGCGGCGTGGTCCAAGATGCGCTTGCGAATCCGCAAACTTTTGGGCGTGCACTCCAAAAGTTCATCGTCTGCCAAAAATTCCAAACACTGTTCCAAAGACATAATCTTCGGACTTACCAAACGCAGGGCTTCATCGGAGCCGGAGGCCCGCATATTGGTCAGTTGTTTTTTCTTGCAGACGTTGACGTTCATATCCTCGTTACGGCTGCAAATGCCCACCACCATACCGGCATACACCGGTGTGCCGGCGCCAATAAACAGCGCGCCTCGCTCCTGGGCGTTGAACAGGCCGTATGAGCAGGCTTCTCCCGTTTCAAAGGAAACCAATGAACCGGTGAGCCGGCGCTCAATTTCCCCTTTCATCGGCGCGTAAGAATCCAAAACGGAAGACATAATGCCCTCGCCCCGGGTGTCTGTCAAAAACTCGTTGCGATAACCGAAAAGGCCTCTGGAAGGCACTAAAAACTCCAAACGATACCGGTTGCCCACCGGTGTCATACCCAAAAGGTCGCCTTTTCTGCGTCCCATTTTCTCAATGACTGCGCCCATACATTCTTCCGGCACGTCAGCCACCATCCGTTCAATGGGTTCACAGATTTTTCCGTCGATTTCCTTTGTCAGCACTCTGGGGGTAGACACGGAAAATTCGTATCCCTCCCGGCGCATCGTTTCCATCAAAATGGAAAGGTGCATTTCGCCCCGGCCTGCC
>JAZOXE010000102.1:0-9086 GCA_045659525.1 Faecousia sp.
CCGCCACGCCGTCATGGTTGTTGTCCCGGGTGGTAATGTAGTCGGCAACGGCCTTAATTTCCGGTGTGGCATTTGCCATAGCCACGCCTACACCGGCGCTTTGCAGCATAGCCATATCGTTTTGGGCATCGCCGCAGGCAATGGCATCGGAAATATCAATCTCCAATTCCTTACACATCCGACGGATGGCATTTCCTTTATTCAGCCCCTTGGGCACGATTTCCAGATAATATTGGCTGGAGAAGAAACAGTCAGCCTCCTGGGAAAGTTCCGTCTGAATCCGCTTCTGCAATGCTTCCAGCGGTGAGCGGTTTTCAAAATCGATAGCCAAAAGTTTGGTGGGCGCTTGGGTTAGACCGGTATGAAAGTCTTCCACAATCCGATAGGTCATATTAACCGCATTGCAGTAGCGGTGCAGGGTTTCGTTTTCGTTTTTTGGCTCTGCCAGCACATATTTTTCATCGTATGCTTGGACATATATGCCCATTTCATTGCAAAGGGCAATGATTTTTTTGGCAGTGGGTAGGGGGATACTCTGCTGATAAATCAGTTTCTCCCGATGGATGTCGTAGACCATACCGCCGTTAAAGGAAATGACGTAACATCCCTCCCCGGCAAGGCCTAACCGCTGATTCTGGATAATGGCGCTGGCTAAGGGGCGACCGGTGGCAATCACAACCCGGTGACCGTTATTTAGGGCGCCTTGCAATGCGTCTTTGTTGCCTTGGGTGATTTCTTTTTGGTCGTTGAGTAAAGTGCCGTCTAAATCTAAAAATAAAATTTTCTTTCCCATAATCCGTAATCCTTTGCTGTGTTAAAAAAGTGCGGTAATACAGAACCAGATTGGCGGCAAGAACAGTGCCGGAAGCATATTCCCAACACAAATCCGCTCTTTTGAAAGTCCTGCGATATTAATGCCGGTGGCAATGAGCATAACGCCGCCAACGGCGCTCATTTCCGTAATTGCCTGGGCGGATAAAAGTGGCTCTACAACACCGGCAAGAAGCGTCAACGCCCCCTGATACAAAAGAACGGTAATGCCTGAAAAAAGCACACCCAAACCCATGGTGGCGGAAAAGGTAACTGCCATAATTCCGTCAAGGACGGATTTTGCAAAAATGGTACTGTTATCGCCTCGCAGACCGGCGTCGAAACTGCCCATAATTGCCATAGAACCGATACAAAACAGAAGACTTGCGGTAACAAAACCCTCGGTAAACCGACTGCCGCCGTGCTTGCCTACTTTTGTTTTCAGCCATTGGCCGGCGCCGTCTAAACGCCCTTCCAGTTTTGCAAGTTGTCCTACGATAGTACCCAGCACCAGACACACAATCACAATGAGAATGTTGGTGGTTTCAATGGCACCGATGATGCCGATAACCATTGTGCAGATACCCAAACCGATGACGATGGTTTTTGTGTGTTTTTCTTTGAGCCGCCCTCCTAAAAGCAGACCGACAATACTGCCGATAATAATGGCGGCGGCGTTTACAAGGACTGCAAGCATAGTCCACACCATCCTATTTTTGTTTTGCTCATTATATCACTGAATTTTTTATATGACAACCCCCGGATTGCTGAAAATCCGGGGGTTTCAGAGATTTATCAGGAAAGAAGCAGTTTGTCGTCTGCTTCATCGGAACCGCTGGCTTGGCTAAAGAGGTTCAGCAGTTGTTCCACTGTGAGTTTTTTCTTTTCCTCACCTTCTACGTCAACGACGATTTTGCCGTCATACATCATAATCAGACGATTGCCGTAGGCGATGGCATCACGCATATTGTGGGTGATCATCAATGTGGTTAATTTGTCTTTCTCCACGATCCGCTGGGTGGCATCCAAAACCTTTGCGGCGGTTTTGGGGTCCAAAGCAGCGGTATGTTCGTCTAAAAGCAAGAGTTTAGGCCGTTGCAACGTTGCCATAAGCAGTGTCAACGCTTGCCGCTGACCGCCGGATAGCAGACCAACCTTGCTGGTAAGCCGTTCTTCCAAACCCAAGTCCAGAATCTTTAGTTGTTCTTTATAGTCTTTGCGCTCTGCGGCGGTAATTCCCGGTGCCAAACCGCGGAAACGTCCCCGCCGCGCGGCAAGCGCCAGGTTTTCTTCAATTTGCATTGTGGCGGCAGTACCCATCATAGGGTCCTGAAAAACGCGACCGATATAGCGAGCCCGCTTATATTCCGGCAGAGCCGTAACGTCAATGCCGTCAATAATAATCTTACCCTCATCCACGGTCAAAGCGCCGGATACGCAGTTCATTAAGGTAGATTTACCGGCGCCGTTGCCGCCGATAACCGTTACAAAATCACCGGGTTTTAAGTGGAGACTAACGCCTTGCAACGCCCGTTTCTCATTTACCGTACCGGGGTGGAAGGTTTTACAGATGTTTTCAATCTTAAGCATGGTGCGCCTCCTTTTTCTTGCCCTTGAAAAAATGCTTGCGCCAATAGGGGACTGCCAAGAATATTGCGACGATAATAGCGGAGAAGAGTTTCAGATAGTTGGTGTTGATATTCAGAACGCTGATAACGAACTGCACTACTATATAGTAGATGATGGCGCCCAAACTGACAGAGAGCAGTTTCAGCGCAAAGTTATGGAAGATTTTTCCGAAAATAACTTCACCTACGATGATAGCGGCAAGACCAATAACAATGGCACCGCGGCCCATATTGATTTCTGCAAAGCCTTGATATTGAGAAAGTAATGCGCCGGACAGAGCCACCAATCCGTTGGCCAACATCAGTCCCAACACTTTATTGGCATCGGTGTTAATACCTTGGGCTCTTGCCATATGCTCGTTTGCACCGGTTGCCCGGATAGAAGCGCCTTTTTCTCTGCCAAAGAACCAGTATAAAGCGCCAATTAAAAGGGCGGTTACAATACTGACAACTAAGATGGGATGGATATAGAAAGGCTTTGTACCTTTGATTACTTCCTGTAAGTAACGCAAAGATACCAGTACCTGATATTTACCCACATCCAAACGCTGAGTGGCGCTCATATCCATAATTGCCAGGTTCACAGACCACAGTCCCAGTTGGGTGAGGATACCGGACAAAATTGCGGGAATGCCACATTTTGTGTGAAAGAATGCGGTAACTGCGCCGGTAGCCATACCGGCCAAAGTGGCAACCAGCATAGCAACAAAGACGTTATGGCCGGCAAGCATCATCATAACGCAAACTGCACCGCCGGTGCAGAAAGAACCGTCAACCGTCAGGTCGGACAGATCCAAAATTTTATAGGTAATATAAAGTCCGATGGCCATAATGCCCCAAATCAATCCTTGAGAAAGAGCACCGGGGAGGGCATTAGAGAAGTTCATCAAACCGCGTATCAGGATTTCCATGGGAATGTACCTCCAATTTGATTCGCAAAAATAGCGGGATGGGAAACCATCCCGCTATTTAATTATCCCAATTTTACGTAGTCGCTGGGGGGAGTCAGATTCAGTTCGTTACAGATTTCTTCGTTGTATTTGGGGGTAGAAGCAGCGGCGTACGCAATGGGCATCTCGCTGATGTTTGCTTCACCCTTGAGAACCTTAACAGCCATCTCACCGGTGGTAACGCCCAAATCGTAGTATTCAATGGACAGTGTAGCAACACCGCATCCGGAGCAAATACCGGATTCGCCGGCAATGATGGGAACACCCAAAGGCCGGCAGACGTTGTCTACAATACCGGCGGCATTGGCAACAGCGTTATCGGTGGGAACGTAAATGACATCGGAGTTGTCAGCCGCATCTTTGGTAATGGCGGCCATATCGTTGGTGTCAGCAAAGGAATACTGAGTACATTCGTAGCCGTATTGTTCTTCCAGAATCTTCTCTACGGTGTCAACCTGATAACGGGAGTTTGCTTCTGCGGAGCAGAAAAGCAATCCAACCTTTTTGGCATCCGGGAACCAAGTATGAACCATTTCGGCTTGTTTGTCCAGAGGTGCCAAGTCGGAAGTACCGGAGATGTTGCCGCCTACCGTGCCACTGAAGTCTTCAATACCCAAGGCAACGCCGTATTCTGTGACAGATGTACCAAGAATGGGAATGTCGGAAGTGGCGGTGGCAGCAGCCTGCAGTGCAGGGGTGGCGTTTGCCATAATCAGGTCTACACCGTTGGAAACGAAGGTGTTAACCAAAGTGGAGCAGGTGTTGGAGTCGCCGGCGGCGTCTTGGAAATCGAAGACAACATTTTCTTCGCCCAGACCTTCCTTAACGGCATCCATAAAGCCCTGTGTTGCAGCATCCAGTGCGTCGTGCTTAATTAGCTGGCAAATGCCAATTACATATTTTCCCTCATTGGCGCTACTGCCGTTACCGCCACAGGCGGATAGGGAGAGAACTAATGTAATGGCCAAGATAACTGCTAATAATTTTTTCATCTTTTTCATTTCCTTTCATATGGGTTTATGATTTTTATACTATACCATTTATTAACAGTATCTGTCAACCGCAAAAAAACGATTTTTTGTAATTTTATGCAGGTTGTTCCGTTTTCTGCAAACAGTTGTAGTCCATAGGGAGAAATAGTGGAAATATGCATTGCTAAAAATGTATAAATAAACGGAATATAAGAATATATATGCAAAAAAATGAATCCGGGAAAATCAGATTCCCGGATTGTGCCTAAAAGTCAATTTTCATAATTTCGGAATCACAGCCGTTGTGAAATTGAGGACAGTGCTGACAGTCAGAAATGTGGGGCGCATCTTCCCGGGGAACAATCACAAACCCGAATTTCTGATAGAAGGTCGGAATTTTCGCGGTGAGCCAAACCTCTTTGGCGTTGTGCTTTCTTGCTTCGGTTAATACTGCCTGCACCAGCATTTTTCCGTACTGCCGTCCCCGATAGGCCTTATCTACCGCAATACAGCGCAGAATGAAAAGTCCTCCGTCACAGACAAGACCGCCGGCGCCAATGGCACGATCGGTGCGCTCTTCCACCAGTTCAAAGCAGGTAATCAGCCCCTCCGGGGCGGGGGTATCTTCGTGAATCTCCAGTCCTCCGGCAATGAATAGGGGAACTAATTTATCATAATCCATTGTTTTACGCAGTAAAATCTTTTCCAATGTTAATTCCTTTCGGCCTCTCTTTTTTCAACCATAGAATATAAGAAAACGCTGATAATGACAAGGATGCCCCCGGCAATCTGCAGGAAAACCGGAATTTCATGGAACAGGAATCCGGCAAATACCGCGGCTACAATAGGCTCACAGAGTTTGGATGCGGAGATGAAAGCAGGGGAAAAATACTTTAAGCACCAACTGAAAATGCTGTGACCTAAAATGGTGGAAAACAGCGCAAGGAAAAAGCCCACCAAAATACCGCTGAAGGTAAAATCTTTCGGTCCGTATCCGCCCAAGAACGTAAACAGCAAAAGGGTAAAGGAGCAGGCGACATATACAAGATAGGTATAGGCGGAGGTGCTCATACTTTTCCGGGCGGCGCGCCCCAAGAGGGTATACACAGCCACGGCAATGGCGGAGAAAAGGGAGAGAATGTCACCGTATAAATGTCCCTTTCCACCGGAGGAATCGGAAAAAGCAATCAGCACACTGCCAATTAGCGCTATTACAATGCAGAAAACGGCATTTTTCGAGAGATTTCCCTTCATAAACAGTTTGTATCCAAGGGCAACCCATATTACTTCTGTGCAGACAATCGCGGTGGAACTGGCAACGGAGGTCTCCTGCAGGGATTGAAACCAGAGCACAAAATGCACCGCTAAAAAGAATCCGCTGAAAAGGCAGATGAAAAATTCCTTTTTGGGAATGTGCAATATCTCCTGCCGATAACTGCTTTTTCCCCAGACAAAAGGCGACATTAAAAGCACCGTCCATAAAAGCCGGCAGGCGGCAGTGACCGGGGAGGGGGCAGTGGAGTATTTAACAAAAATGGCGGAAAGGGAAATGCCCAGTACGCCGATCATAATCATAAGAAAGGGTTTCTTTTCAAAAAATCTCATTGAAAACACTCCAATTTGAATGGTTATTGGCATTATACCATTAAATTCCCTTCGGTACAAGACAGAATGTTGACACAGTAAAAAAAGAGCGGTAGTATAAATATATAGAGGTGTTGTAAATGAAGCATTTTTTGAGAGTTTTGGTTGTTTTGTTCGCACTGGGGTTAGCCGGGTGCGCCACAGAAAAGAGCGCCGGCTATGAGCAGATAAGCCAAGACCGGGCAAAAGAAATTATGGATTCTCAGCAATCTTATATTATCATTGATTCCCGCACCCAGGAGGAATACGACGGGGGGCATATTGCCGGAGCGATTATGATTCCGGAATACGAGATTGCCCAAAGGGCAGAAACAGAACTTCCGGATAAGGATGCGCTGATATTGGTGTATTGCAGAAGTGGTAGACGCAGTAAAATTGCCAGTCAGGCTTTGGCAGATTTGGGATATACCAACGTAAAAGAATTTGGTGGCATCAATACTTGGCCATATGGCTTGACAACCGATTAAAAAACCGACCGGAAATCATATTTCCGGTCGGTTTTCATATTGGAGTGTAGAAATATCAGAAAATTATCAGCAGGCCAACCAAAATGCCGGCGATGGTGGAAAATGCAGGCAACTTACTGTGATACATCAGAATCGACTGCGGCAGGATTTCGCCAAATACCACATACAGCATAGCGCCGCTGGCAAAGCCCAGGCTCAGCGTTAACCCAAGGGGGCCGAGTTCTCCCAAAGCAAACCCGAGAAACGCGCCTAAAATGGTTGGAATTCCGGAGGAGGCCGTGATGACAACGGCTTTCCATTTGGCCATACCGCCACTGATAAGAGGAACGGAAACTGCCATACCTTCCGGGATGTTGTGCAAACCAATCAAAATAGCCAGAACCAGCGCCGCGCCGCCCATGGCGCCGTCGTTGCTGGCATAGGATGCGCCGATGGTCATACCCTCCGGGACGTTATGTAGGGCGATGGCACAGGCCATAACAATGCCTGCCACAAAAAGCCCAAACTTATTATCGTTCCGGGCATGATGTTCCAGAAAATGATCACTGTGGATCAGTTCGTCCAAATCGTCTGCCGTTTTGGGGTGATTTTTGTCGATGTGGGGAACTTCAGGGTTGGCTCTTTTGTCGATAAGATGGTTCAGAAAATAAATGACAACCACACCGAAAGCAATGGCTCCAACCACAATCCAGATACCAACATTGGTCTCAATGGCCTCTGTAACCAGGTCAAAGCAAACCACACTTAACATAACGCCGCCGGCAAAACTCAACAGCAGGCTGACTGTACGGTTGGAATCTTTTTGCAGCATAGCGCCAACAAGACCACCCAGTCCGGTGCCACCTATGCCTGCCAAAGCGGTGACAATTATCAAAGTTTCGATAACACCCATTGTCTTTCTCTCCTGTGTCTGAATAAACCAATGATAGCACACAGTAGCAGAAAATACAACGGGATTTGTGGAAATTATGACAGGATTTGCTTCCCTCAAATTTTACAGGTAACAAATTTATATATATTTCTCGCATTTTGTGGAAAACCGCTGTATAATAAGGAAAACGAAACAAAGGGGAAGTGAAATATGCTGACACTGGAAAGAGCAAAAGAATTACTAAGCACAACTACTACTGAGGAACATCTCTACCTTCACGCCAAAAATGTGATGGTTGCAATGGGTGGACTTGCCAAGCAGTTTGGAGAAGATGCAGAACACTGGATGGCTATTGGTTATCTCCACGATTATGATTACGAACAGCACCCCAATGAGCATCTGCAGCATACAGAAGCACCTTTGAAAGAAGCGGGGGTTGCCGATGTGGACATCCGCGCGATTCTTGCCCATGGCTACGGTCACTGTAATGATGTGGAGCCCATTACACTTCTTGAAAAGTCCTTGTTTACCGTAGATGAACTTACCGGCATTATACAGGCGGCGGCAAGAATGCGGCCTGCTGGTATCACGGATATGGAAGTGTCCAGTTTTATGAAAAAGTTTAAGGATAAAAAGTTTGCGGCAAAATGCGACAGGGAGGTCATTAAGCAAGGCTGCGAAATGCTGGGTATGGAGGTCAGAGATGTGGCGTCTATCTGCATCGAAGCCATGAAAGTATACGCAGAGGAATTGCACCTGGGTAGCCGGGTATAACGTATGACTTGTAAACAAAGATGTAAATGGTGCAACCTGAAAAATCCGCTGTATGTGACGTATCACGATCAGGAATGGTGCGTTCCCAATTTTGATGATCAATACCTTTACGAAATGTTAATACTGGAATCCTTTCAGGCAGGATTGTCCTGGGAATGTGTGCTGAATAAAAGAGAACATTTCCGAAAAGCATACGAGGGTTTTAACATCAATAAGGTTGTGTTGTTTGATGATGCCAAGATAGAAGAACTTATGGGCAATCAGGATATCATCCGCAACCGACGTAAAATTACCGCAAGCATCCAAAACAGCAAGATTTTCAAAGCCATCGTCGAGGAATACGGCTCGTTTTATCACTATTTAAAAAACTTCTCCGGCGGTAAAGTTATTTATGAAACGGATAAAACAACCAACACCTTATCCGATGCGATTTCAGAGGATTTGCAAAAAAGGGGAATGGCCTTCGTTGGTTCCACTATCCTTTATTCCTATCTGCAGGCCATCGGTATAATTTATTCCCATGATGGAAACTGCTTCCTGCACAAGAAAAATAGATGATATAATAAAGCCACCCGCAATTGAAACTTCAATCACGGGCGGCTTTATTATTGTCAAATTAACACGCCGTTACAGTGGTCGATTTCGTGCTGGATAATTTGTGCTGTCCAGACGATGAATATTTTAGTGCGGATTTATCCGTTATATAGTTTTAATTCGTTAGAGATGTGGTCACAATTGTGGATAAAAAGTTTCCCTTATGCCAACCCAAGTTTCCACCAACCAAAAACCTGGGAAACAATAGGCTACCCCCCAATTATTGTTAGTGGAGATAAGCGGGATCGAACCGCTGACCTCTTGAATGCCATGGCCTCAGGAGGTGGACAGAATGAATACATATGGATAAAGTGGACTAAATAGCACCAAAATCACGAATAAAAATACATTATGTGTCAGTTGGTATACAGTGTTTC
>JAZOXE010000103.1:0-2635 GCA_045659525.1 Faecousia sp.
TCAACTCCTTGGCTCACAGCACGACATGGCTACGATCCGACTTAAACGATGATGGTGTTTTTCAGAACTTGCTGCGGTGTGGGCCACGCAACTTTCTTCAGTTCACTACGAAGTTCACGGAAGTAGCGTGCGATACCACGGCCGGCTCTCTTGAACCAGTTTTCCTTCTTGATTTCAGACATGATTCAAAGGCCTCCTTACTTCGTCTCGTTGTGAACGGTGTGCTTTCTGCAGAATCTGCAGTACTTTTTCATTTCGAGACGGTCAGGGTCATTCTTCTTGTTTTTCATGGTGTTGTAGTTTCTTTGCTTGCACTCGGAGCATCTCAAAGTGACTTTAACGCGCATAACGGCACCTCCTTAATTGCCTCCCTGTATCACCCCGGCTATGAAAAATTTAGGAAGCGGTCAACTACAAATAACCGCCCGGGGGCGAAAAAATGGGCGCAAAAAATAAGCCCATTTTTCACAGGTAGATACATTCTAACACAGGGGGTGCATGAAGTCAATCATTTTTTTCTTTATTTTTTCCGGTTTATGGTCTATAATGGAGAAAAAACGAAGAGGAAGTGTTAAAATGAAGAAAGTAATGGGAATCGATTACGGAGATGCCCGCACCGGCGTGGCAATTTCTGATCTTTTGTGTTCCATTGTCGGTACGACTACCGTAATACACAGCCGCAATATGGAAAAAACCATACAGGAGATTTGCTGCATAGCGGAAGAAAATCAAGTAGGGGAGTTTGCCGTGGGACTTCCTAAGAATATGGATGGCACAGAAGGTGCCCGGGCACAACTGTGCCGGGAATTTGCCAATCAGTTGCAGGAGCGGACCGGACTGCCGGTAACACTGTGGGATGAGCGCAGAACAACGGTTGAGGCACACAACATCCTCTCTCAACATAACTACCATGGCAAGAAACGGAAAAACACGGTAGATGCGGTGGCGGCCTCCTTAATATTAGAAGGCTACTTGGCATTTCGGAAGAATCGGTGAGTTATATTTTAATAAAATGTATCAATCTGTTTTTTGGCGGCAAAAATTTTTGCCGCCAAAAAAATAAAAAATTTTTAGATATAAGCGTGCAATAAAAATTAAATACAGAAAAAACAGATTGGCGCATACGTAAGGCTAAAAAACAAGATATATCAATGATTTTTTTTGTTTTACATTATATGCGCGCCAACAATCAAATTGCGCAGTTTCAAAAAAGTTGCAAAAAGTACAAAATTAGGCAAAGTTTTTAGGTTTAAGGCAAGGTGTTTTATACAATTTTAACAGAAAAAAACCTTGATTTAGTGCGGAAAATCAGTATAATGTTAATATCAGCGTATTATGGGTTGTTCTATGCTTAAGTTAGAACATCTTAACACGTGCTTCAAGGAGGAAAACTATGAGAAACAAGGCGATCGTAAAGAGAATATTAGCAGCATTGCTTTGTGCGATGTTGCTGATTTCCACCGTTCCCGTGAACATGCTGTCCGTTTATGCAGTGGGCGCAAGTTCTGATTTGTGGGATCAAGTGGGTGAAGTGGATAACACCACCGGCGGGAAGTGGAATAGCGTAGGTCACTACGGCGCGGACCAAACCATTATTATGGGTTTTGGCGGCGCAGGTTATGTTACCAGCGCATCAACACTTTCTACACAGGCAGCGCATAATACTTCAGTTGTTGCATCTGCTGCTGTACGTTTGCGCAAAATGGTAGGCGGTGCTCATTTTTACCGCAGCAAAACCGGAGCAAACGACATCGCTATGGTGCAAATGGACGGTATGAACGGTGTTTGGCAGTATAATAACTACCAAGATGGCAATCAGATTAAAATCACAAAGCCGGAATTGGAGGTTCCTTCGGATTATGCCTACGGCGATCAAATCCAGTGGAACGGTTATACCGGTGACTCCTACGGCAGTGCGCAAGGCTTGTTGCCCACGCATGCCAATTTCCCCTTTGCAAGCACCAATGCTCTGGATACGGCTGCGGGTATGACACGGCGTTTTGCCACCAAGTTTACCCTGCCGGATGATACCACAGAGTATTACTTTACTATTTATGCCAACACGCTGAACTACTACAATGCAACTCCTAATGCTGCAGTACAGTTTAGTTTTATGGACTATAGTGGCACAACATTACATAAAAAAGTCACAATGAATATTCAGGACTTTGACAAGACCGGCGGTTATGTTACCTTTAAAGTAAAGGGTAGTTTTGCATTGGTCTTAGACTTGTCCGAAGTAGCGCAACGTTTTGGTATGAGCGCGTTCTTCTTTGATACCCAGAATCCCAAGGATAGCGACGCTGGAAATGAACCGGATTTGTGGACCGCGGCAGGCGTGGATACAGTTACAAAAGGCGCATGGAACACCAAAGGCTACGGCTCTTACGACGCTTTGTTCCCCGGCTATAACTATACCGGAACAGTCTCGGCTGGTACCCGTAACGCATCCCTGAAGAGTTCAGGCGTTTATAGTGCAAACGGCAAGGTTTCTATGACTGCAAACTACGGGGAAGTTTGGGGATTTGGTAGCACGGGTGCAACCGGCAGTAACCCCGAGTCGGATATTCTTGTCAACACGAACTCTGCAGTTACCGGTGTATTTGACGCCTATATGCTTGGCGGCAATACCGCG
>JAZOXE010000104.1:0-42158 GCA_045659525.1 Faecousia sp.
AGCCGGAGCCGTCGCCGTAGCCGGAGCCGTCGCCGTAGCCGTAGCCGTCGCCGTAGCCGGAGCCGTCGCCGGAGCCGTCGCCGGAGCTCAACCACCGGTCTATCATCACCGCGTCCATACCGGCTGCTTGTACAGGTTGTCAATAGCCACCTCCGACAGCGGCAACACCTGACACACGCCGGTCAGAACGATGGAGCTGACGGTGCGCGATATCATGTCGCCGGTCACGCCGTGCTCGGCGATGTCGGCCAGACAGTTCGCACCCGTCCAGTGCCATATGTTCCGCGCGTCCGTCAGGCGCATGGCCTGCCCGTCCACGGCTTCCAGCGTTCCGAAATACACGCCGGCCTCAATGCTTCTCACCAGCACCTTGCGGCCGATGATGTCCTTGTAAATCTCGTTTGTTCCCATTTTTTCTTCGTTTTTTTTGTTAGACATATAGTTCATTTTGTTTGTGTTTCCGTTTACATTCCTCGTAGAAGGCCAGCAGCGCCTGTTTGTATGTATAGCCGCCTGTTTCCTTCCTGTCGTCAAGATATCCGTGTTCCGTTAGGCGGTCGTAAGCCAGCGTGTTGTGGCTGAAACATGAGTAATCCCTGTCGCGGAATCTGATTGTGACACGGTATGAGCCGTAGCCATTGGCCCGGACTACTGACACCCTTTCTTCGAGTTGTTTTTCTGTCATTGCTGCCTATTTAAAGAGTTGAGTAAAATAACCTATTTAACCCATCCGGCCGCTACCATACAGGCCCCGGCAATGACTGTCGCGATGAAGATTCCGAAAGCGGAAAGATTCAGCGCAAATGTACTTTGTTCTGTTCCGGCGGCAATCAGGGCCAGAAAGCCGATGCAGCCGTTAATCTGGAAAAATATCTTTTTCATGCTATTTTGTTTTACCCGGAACCGCCCGGGGACGTTTGTCAATCATTGACGGGACAAAAATACTATCCGGAAATGATTATACCAAAAGTTTCCCTTTTTATTTTCTGTTAAAAAATGTTAAAAAATCTCTGTTATCTGGATTTCATCTTTCGCCATACCCTCAAATGCCCGTTCTATCGCCCTGCGCCTGCGTTCAACCTGTGCAGCATATCTTCCACGTCCGACAGCCGCCATAATGATTTCGCCTGCCGGCTCTTGCTCTATATCCTCACCAACCAGACCGGCATCGTTGAGAATGTTATAGCACAGCATCTCACCGATGATTGACAACCGTGACATCTCGCCGCGATATTTGTAATTCAAAAATGACATTGCGAAATCTGACAGAGCCAAAGCCATCGCATTGCGCAATTCCTCCGGTGTCGGCCCCGTCTTTTCTTCAATCTGGATGCCCGTCATTACATTTCCCCTTTTCGCTTTATAGGCGTTCAGAATCTTGCATACATATTCAACGGAAAAATTCTGGTAATGGCTCCTGTCCGGCTGTCCGTCTTTGTTCTTAGGCAGATAATCGTCCAGTTCCCCGGTTACTGACAGTTCGAACGCCAGCCGGAAATCCTTGAGCGTGAAATACGGATAATACCGTTTAAGTATCTCTGTTGTCCGGATAACAAGATACTGCCTGTCCGCATCATCTGTCAGACGATAGCCCACGTCCCGGCATATCCACGTTATCGCAGTGTTGATTTCTTGCGCCAATTCATTCATTTGGTAATCTGCAATCCTTTTCTCCGTTGTAGCCAGATATACCGCCCTGTCAATAGGCGATAATGCAGAATCATTATATTTGACAATTTCCGTTACCATGACATTTCAGATAAATATTTCAACGCATCCGGAGACAATCCGCCGGAATTAACCTTGTGCAATGTCTTTCTCTGCATGTCCGCCCGGATGAAATTCCTTGCGGTTGCAATCCAGTCCCTTTTCTTCGCTCCCTTGCTTGCCGACCAGTCCGCAACAGCATGATAATAATACAGAATGTCTATGTCTGCAAATTCCGGTGCCGTGAATTCCGCCGCAAAAGCATCATAATTTTCGAATTTCGAATCGGCAAACAAACATAGGTTTTCGGATGTTCTTCGGCGCGTTTTTTCTTTTATATTATCTTCTTTATTATCATCTATCTCTTTATTATTATACCCC
This sequence comes from Faecousia sp., assembly GCA_045659525.1. Lineage (GTDB taxonomy): Bacteria > Bacillota > Clostridia > Oscillospirales > Oscillospiraceae > Faecousia. Next base: position 2,089 of record JAZOXE010000104.1, read on the forward strand.
AAAGTTTCGTTGGGGGTTATCCCCAAAGTTTCGTTGGGGGTAGCCCCAAAATTTTTTGGGGCTTTCTCAATTTTCTGAGGGTTAGCAAATACAAGGCTCTCATACGCCGGACCGAAACGGTAGAATGTCCTGTGCAGCCTTTCACAATCCGGATGGCGAATAAGAAGTCCGGCGCAAATTAATTTCTTAACGTGATTAGCAATTCCTTGTTCCGAGCGTATGCCAAGTATTGGAAGGTGCTTCATGACCATTGCATGAGACACCCAAAACCAGCGTCCGGATTCATCACTCAACTTTATACATCTATCAACGTGCGCAAATCTCGAGATGAAATCAAATATAGCCATATCCACGATATCGAGGTCGAAACCATTGGCCAATACCGCATACTGATTTATCGTAATAGTGTACTGAATATTATCCATTATCTGAATCTGTTATAATTAGGAAGTTGAGAATAACATTGGCCGGTGAATTTCCTTAAATCTTCCATTTCTTTTGCCGTAGTCCAGTATTGTAAATCCGGCAAAATATCATTGAATGTCTTAACTATCCCCGAACAGAAACCTATCCGATGAGGGTTCATCTTTAACATATCTTTGATACCGGATTCTATATTATTGTCAATGCACCAATGTAATTTGGAATGCACCTCGCACGGTAGCAAAATAAGATTCTCAATACGATTATCATTCCTATTGCGGTTAATGTGGTGAATATGGTATCCGTCATTGATTGAGATACCATAATATTCTGCGTATAACTTGCGGTAATTTTTCATGTTATTAATGAAAAAGCCCCGCATTTCGCCAGACGTTAGCCGCCGTCCGGGTACTTTGCAGGGCGTAAAAATCCTCATCGGTCGCGGCTACGACCGCAACAAATATACAACGTTTCAACGCATTTTACAAATCATTTTTTCCTATCTGTCATACGAACAGTTTTGGCGTAACACATTCCTTCAACAGTTTCTGTGCATCAGCATAGAAGTTCTTCTTTATCTCGAAGCCATACGCCCTACGTCCGCAGTTCGCGGCCGCAAGCAGTGTCGTTCCAGAACCGGCGCACGGGTCAATTATCACATCCCCCGGGTCGCTGAATATTTCAATCATCCTTTCCAGCAACGGCACGGGTTTCTGTGTAGGATGTATCTTCGGCGTTTTCGTGTCCCTCGGCCAGTCGAAGCAGTTGAATATCATCCTCCCGTCATTGTTGAACTTCGGCAGTTTATCCCGGTAGAGAATAAGCCCGTATTCGCAGTTTCCAACGATTTTCATGTTTGCTTTCAAGACCTGTGCGGAAAAGTTCTTCCGGAACACAAGCGGGATGTATTTTTTCAGCCCGTATCTCGCGCCCAAATCCACGTAATACTGCAACTGTTCAAATGCACAGAATAGCAGCATACACGGAGCCTGCGATTTCTTCTTTCCGCCTACCGTTTCATCCTTCTGGATGCCATATTCGTCAATGTCTTCGTCCGATATGCCGTTTTTCGGCTCTTTCACAAGCATCTGACTGCAAAAGTGCATGAATTCCGCCGGTCTGAAATCCTTATCCGTATCAAAGAATTCCTTTCCCGCAAGTTCGCTCTCGCCATTCTTGTTATCACCGTCATTGTACCATGCCGGATTGCTCGCATAGGCGTTCTTTCCAAGATTATAAGGCGGGTCGGCAATGATTAACTGCGCCTTCGGTATGCCGTAAACCTTGAAATTCTGGAAATGGTCGTTGTATAGTTCAATCCTGTCCATTTAGCAACATTTTTTGTTGAATCTCCTGTTTAAGCATCTCCCGCACCTCTGCAATGCGCACGTCATTGCATACCAGTTCCAGCACCGGATATCGGGATGTCTGCCCGGGCTTGTTCGACTTGTGGAAACTCACAGACAAATCGAATACGGATGTCGTTACCGTGCCGCGTAGTTTCTGCACGGCATCGAACGAATCACGCAAGTTGCGTACACTTGATGCCTTGCCTTTCGTCTGCAACGTCCACATGCCGACCACACGGCGCACGGCTGGAATGATGAACCGCAATGTCAGTTCTTCATCCCAATTGTCTGTACCCCTCTTTGTAGGATTCTTCGCCGCAATCCTTTCCATGATGTCCGGATGTTCATCAACCAGATACGGCGCATACGTCTTGCCGTTCCATACCTCGAATGTACGTCCATCGCCACGCGCTACCAGAGCACCGGAATTGTCCCTGTATGTGAATCTTTCCTCGCATACCATCTGCACATCATCAGACGGAAAGACTATCTGGATTGTCCCCGGCTTTTCCCCGAAGGCTTCCGTGAACAATTCCGCATATTTCCCTGTTGCGACAAAGTAATCCAGCGATACCGGATATTCCTTGCCGTTTTGGCCGGTCTGCTTCTTGCCTATATGCACTTTCCCGATAATCGGGAAGGCCGGAACCGTTGATTGTTCCGGCCTGTATATTCTCCCTGTCATTGCTCTATCTCTTTGAAGTCAGACAATGGTAATTCCTGCGAAATTTCCGATTTGCGCGGTTTTCTCGTTCGGGTTGATACTTTTCTTGACTTTGCGTCCTGCGTTCCGCCATCGGCCTTTTTCCGGCCTTTTTTCGGCTTTTCCGGTTCAGCCTTCGCCTTCACAAGTTCAGACAGGGTCAATTGCAGCACGTTGTCCATGATGTCGCCACTGTCCAAGTCAAACTGCCCGTGAACAATCTGCACGGTGTTTTCCTTTTCTTCGACCGTGGCCAGAGCCAGCAGATGCGGCAGTTTCGCGGCCGATTTCGCATTCGTCTGTTCCTTCAGCGTGTATGTCGGCTTCGTCCGCCAGTCCTTCGGTGCGAAGTTGAATATCCGTGCCACCGGCACATCCGGAAAATTGACATTCCACATATCCCGGTACAGATGCAGTTGCAGTTCGTGTTCTTCATAGAAACCTTTTCTGCCGCTCTTGAAGTCAATGATGGCCGTGAACATCTCCCCGGTCTTCGGCTCCGACATAACGCAAGGCAAATCAATGCAGCCTGCATATCCGTAGTCCGGATGAACAAGCCCTATTTCAACCGCCAGAGGGCGCACGTTGTAATCCTTGACAAACTGCGCAAAGGCCGCGACATCCTTCCGTATCTTGACTATCCATTCGTGGAACACCCTCTCCGGAATGTTTTCCTGTACCAGATAAGCAGCCAGCAAGCCGGGCACGGCATCGAAGTCATATCGCCTGTTGATAAGCAACGTTTCAAACTGCATGTGCATGAACGTCCCGTAAGCCGCTGCAAGGTCGCGTTTCTCTGTAGCACCGTCCTTGCCGTTCTGAATCATCCATTCAATGAGCGATGGCGGTGTCGGCATTACCTGTTTCAGCATCGCCGTTACAGACGGATAAAATACCGGTTGTTCGCCTTCGAAGCGATAGTAATAGCGGAATCCCTGCGTATTAAGCCGGAATATCCTGTACGGCGGTTCCTTCAACGCATCCGCATTGAAATAGATTGCCTTGATTTCTTCCACCGTCAAACCCGGTGCGATTTCATTCTGTTGTTCCATTTTCTTTTTCATTGTCATTTCATTTTTTTGATTCGGATATATTCTTTCAGATAAAGAGCCGCATTAATCGCGGCAACAAAAATTACTGCGTACAGCACAGGGCGGCAGAACAGACTGAAAATGCAGCCTACCAGAACGGCAGACCATTCAATTATCCAGAACAGATTGACTGTGTTATTCATCTACCTTTGTTTTGACGTTGAACAAAAAGTCGGCGGTGCATCCCGTCATCTCGCAGATGATGTTAATCCATTCCGGCATTATCCGGGCTGTCTCCCCCCGGCACAGCGAAGTCATATTGACCTGTTGCGCTTCCGGGGATGATTGCGGCCAGAGCCGCGCCGCAATGTCTTTCTTCAAGACCTTCTTGCCGCGTTCCTTCGCAGCGGCGATTGCTTGTTCAATTCTAATCATAACTAAATTTATTAAGTGAAACATTCCAATCCGAGACCTTCCATCCGATGCAGGCATCCAGTACCCCCTGCAACAGTTCAACCCGGATTACATTGCCTTGATTCATCTCGATGTCCTTCCGGACATATCGCGACAAGATAGCAAGCAATTCCGGCAATGTGTAACAGGAATCTACATATGCCCCTTCCAAATCCACCGAATCAGCATCCGGCACAAACCCGCATTCCGGGTCATATTCGCCTTCATAATCCGATGTCCGGACTTCAACCTCCTTGTATATCGAGTAATCCACAATGCAATCAAATTTCGCTTCCGGATTCTCTCGGTAATTCCACGGTGCCCGTGTGTCATATTCCGCACTCACCGGCGCATTTCCCATTGACGTATTCATCGTCTTTCAATTTTTCCCCGGAACCGCCCGGGTGCGTCTGTCAATCATTGACGGGACAAAAATACAGCCCCGATTTTTAATTTCCAAAGGTTTTAACTTCTATTAAGAAATTTTAACATTCTGTATATTTGTACAAAATCACAGAGCCATGCCAGTCCAGAAAGTACAAGGCGGATATCGCTGGGGAAAATCCGGGAAGGTCTATCCCACCAAAGCACAGGCCGAAGCGCAGGGACGTGCCATCTATGCAGCCGGATACCGCGAAAAACCGCAGTCAAGGAAGAAATAAAATATCTATCCGACATATATCCCCCCGTCTGGATAGACCGTTATAAATACAGGTGTTTCCAGATGTACATCCGTGCGTTCGGAAAGTTCCTCGAGTGTTTCTGCCAGCGAACGCAGGTCTTTGCACATGAGTTCTATTTTTTCCCCTTCCATCGTTATTTCTGTTTTAAGCGCTTATCTATAATCTTTTTCGCCCATGCCAGCGAAGATACGTAGAACCCGAACGGCCTTTCCGATGTCAAGATATCAACGTAATATCTTGCACCCTTCTTTGTTATCCCTATACCCCGGTATTCATAGAAGTTCCCGCATACATGGCCGGGAAAGTCGCTGTTGTGAAGTCTTGCAATCATAACCGTATTGGTTAAGCGTTGTAGAAACTGATTTTAACGCCCCGGCGCAGTCTGCACACGCAGACATCATCCATGCAGTTGAACGCCCGGTCAAGAAGTCTGTTCGTAAGAGCAATGTCGCCCACTACCCGAATCAGACCATCCACGCCCACAAGCGTATTGACCTTCTTGCCATCCACCATTCCGAAAACCTTCAGTTTGAAATTGCTGTTAATCTCTTTCGTTGTGTATTTCAGTCCCATTGTCGTAACCTTTTTGCAGAACCGGCTGCATCCGTTTGTCATATATTGACAGCACAAAAGTATAAAGCCGAAATTTAACTACCAAAGGTTTTAACTTTTCTTAACATCTTTTAACTTATGGCAGCAAATTAGACAACCGGATTAGACAACCAGATTAGACAACCAGATTATTTTCCGGAAATTTCCGTTTTAAGCCGTTTTCAATATCCGGGCAATAACTTTATCCACCCGGACAAGAAAATCGCCCTATGCGCCTGATTTTGGCCTAAAACAAAGTCCGGCCGCGTTTCGCAACGTGACCGGACAGCAACCAATAGAAAAATGGAACAATTATGAACACTAAACGCGCAAATATACGAAAAAAAAACAGGCCGCATTTCGCAATGGAGCCTGCCTGCCAGACTAACTATTACCAATGAAAATGAGCAAGAAAAAAAAGAAAAACCTTGCCCCTTCTAACACACATTACAACTTCCGTACAAAGATACGAAAAATCCCGCCACGCTGTCACAGCGGGACGGGACACGTACTATGATTTCTAAAGAAATATTCGCACAAAGATACAAAAAGCCGGGGAGTTTCACAACGGCCCGGCTCTGCAAACATTATCAATCAAATTAATCACGCAAATAAATATGCTCTATGCCAAGAATTTCCGTATATGGATTGAGCGACACGGCCTGCACGTTGCGTTCCTTGATTTTCCTTGTGCGCCACCACAGGAACCTGCCATGCTTGACCGTTTCCGCTATTACCAGCGAATCCCGGACCTGCAACGTGCCGGAAAAATTTTCCAGCGTGACTATTCCGGTGAAGTCATACCACCTGTCGCCGCAATGGACGGCCACGGCGGGCTGCACGATGCTGTCCCGGACGATAACCACCGTGTCCCGGGGCCTGCCCTCCAGCCGGATGATTGTTTCCGTCTGCGTCTTGTTCACCGCCGCCAGCGTGTTGCTCCGGCGTGTCAGTTCCTCAATCAGCCGCGCATCCTCCGCACGGAAACGCTCGTAGTCCTTGACGCTCAGTTCCAGCGACTGCACGCGCACGGCCGAAAGGCTGTCACGCACCTTCCACCGCTCCACATCAGACAGCAGGCTTTCCGTGTTGTTCCGGTATCTGTCGCGGTCATTACTGACCGCCGCCAAACGGTTACAGAGTGTAACCACCACCGCCACGGCAATGAGCGCCGCCGCTATCTCAACCAACAGCCGTTTCATCGTTTCACCCCTCCGAGCCGGTCCGCCCACCTTTCTGTGTAGAACCAGTAATAGGATTTCCGCTTGTTACGCTTGTGCCAGCAAGCCCACAGGAAAGACGGGATGCCGATGACCAGCAGGTACAGCGGCCCGAGATACAGCGACTGCCGCGTGTGGCCGTATTCATGCGCATACACAAGCGGCGCGTGGCGCAGGGAATAGCGCACGATGACCGTGCTGCCCAGCGATATGCCGCCGCCCGGGAAATTCGGGCAGTAGCGGAACAGCCGGCCCCGGTACTCAACCAACCGCCCACGGAACAGCAGGCGGAGGACAAGCCCCGCGATGTTCTGCGGGGCCTGCCACAGCCATAGAATCAGTGCCATATTACTAGCCGTTCCACCACGTCATTGCGGTATCCTTTTGACTGAAAGTGCTGTTCACGTAGTCGATATGAACGACCGTCGTTCCATCAGCCGTAGCGTAGAGGATGGAATACTCGTTCAACAGTTTTCTTGCATACAGGACACTCAGAACTTCATTTCCTTGACTGCCAACCACTATGCTTTTCACCGTGCCAGCGAGCACTTTCTGAGCCAGTTCCTCTGTCCAGCCATAGCGTACAAGGGATTCGAAATCATCGGCATAGTCCGGCATATAACTTACGCGCATCACGTCGCCACCGCCGCCCTGCGGCACGCTGAAATAATTGTCATTTATGCGCATGTTTTCCAGCGGTGTCGGGCTTGTGCCCTGCGGCACCTCCGGGTTGCCTTCGACCTCATCGCCCATCTCCGGCAGGAACTTCTCGGGCACCTTACTGATGACCGTTTCGGATGCCTTGTAGACGAGTTGCTGGTGATACACCTCGGTATCTGCTGACGCGAAGATACCAGCGGGGAGTCCTCCATATCCATCCATCAATACGACTTTGAAGTAGGATATTTCCCAGCCTTCCGATTCCGATACCTGTCTTATCCAATAGGCTTCGTTTTCGGTTCCCCATTCTAGCGTCAGTTCAGAAACAGGAATATCGTGAGCAGCACCGTCAAAATTGAGAATTACTCCGACAATATCCTCCATTGCAGGCGCATCCGAGGACACCTTCCTATGGTCAACCGCCGGATTGCCGGAATATACCTCTGTTGTCTTTTCTACGATTCCAGTTTCTTCGTAGTACAGACCAAGCCCCTTGCGCATCTGCATCTTTCCTTCTTCCGTGTCCGGGATGATATACTCATCGGGGATGCCCTGTTTATCCGGGATGACCTCCTGCCATTTCAGCCCTTTGTAGGTTGTCGCAGCAGTCGTGCCGATGTAGATGCCGGGAGTTCTTCCATCCGCCTCTTTGAAATAAATTATGAATTGCGTGTTGATGCCGCCGGTCAGAATCATATACCCGACTGTCGCATCCGGTGACATGTCAGCAACGTCAAAATCCGTCAGCGGCAGCAGTTCCCCGGCTAAGTTCTCCACACCGATTAGCTCATCCTTTGCGGGAGTTTCGTCCGATATCTTGGCAAAGTAATTGACAAAATCTTGGTCGGTGTATTCCGCGACCTTTTCCTCAGTCTTGGTCAAATCATAATACAGCCCGAGGTCCTTGCGCATCTGCATCTGTTCCGATTCCTCCATGTCTTCCGACACGCTGTTCTCGTTCAGCCCGCCGAGAATCTCCGGCAATGCGCCGCCGATGTCGATGGCCGAGCCCTGTCCCTTGATTTTGCCGTCTATCAATGCGGCAATGTCCTGTTTTTTCATGTCTTTAAAACGTTTTAAAAGATTAATAATTATAAAGTTACCCTTGCTTACTACTGATAATAATGCCAAATGACGTTCTGCGGCAAGGCCGTGTCATCGTCCAAATGGACGTATGTCTTGCCGATGCCTATTCTGTTGAATCCAGCGGCCAAAGCCGCCCGTACAATCTTCATCCTGTTCTGACTGGTATTGCAGCGTATGTCCACCGCCCGCCCGAGCGTATGCGCCCCGGTGCCCGTCCTGCCCTTCGATTTCTCCCACGCCACCGACCGGTAGGCGCTGTTCAGCACGAACGGGATGCCCGCAATCTCGCGGGCTTTGTCCAGCCGGTTCATCGTGCCCTGCTTCATGTTCTGCAAGGAACAAGCCGGAACACACGCCCGGAACTCGCTTTCGTTAAAGTGTCTCGCCGTTATCATGGTCGTCTGTATTAGTCATCCCAATGGTATCTTCCACCTTGAATTTCATGTATCTGCGCAGCCAAAGGAACACCGGGTGTTCCGATATGACCGCCGCGTTCTCGAGAAAACTCCAAAACTCCACCCCGCAGCAGAACGCCGTGAAGTAGTTAGCGAATCTCAAACGCCCATCCTCAGCAATCGTATGGTCTAACATCTCTGCCAGAATGATACCAACGAGAATGAAGAAAATCTTATATATCGTTCGCCACGCCTTGACAGATTCAAAAGCAAATCTTTTCCGGGCACGTCTTGATACCACATGCGACTTGATTACGCCGGTCACAAAATCCACCCCCTCAAAGACCATTACCGACAGAAAAAGCGGCAAAAGATTGTCCACGAAAATAGACAGACTTCCGGCCAAAAGACCGCATATAACCTTCGATGGATACATATTCATTACGCAGACAGAATTTCATGATTGACGTAATACATTGCATACGGGCTGTCAGAATACAATCTGACAAACGAAAGTTTTACCAGTTCATTCGCTGACATAGTGAAGTTAGACGGAACATCCCCGCCGGAATAATATGCTGCCGCCGGAATGTCCGTGTCTGTCTGGCTGTTGTAGCGCGTTTTCAACGTTATGCCGTTACCGCTCCCGTTGAATATATACATGTCGAAATGAATGAAACCCGCCGGTACAGCCGTAAAATCCATGTCCAAAGTCAAGACATTATTCGGTGCCGGACTTTGCAGTTCAACAAACAATGTATCATTGTCCCCGACTGCACAATCAGCCACAGCCGCCACCAATGATTCATTTGTTATCCCACATTGTCCGGCTCTGTTGTTTACTGCCGACTGACTTCCTGCAATAGTGGCCACATATACCCATCTGGCCGTTGTAGCATTTCCTGCCGTGGTACAGCGATAATAATTGCCCGTGTTCTGATTAAGATACAGGTCGCCAACGATGCTGTCGCTGATGCCAGTCGGATATGCCGCCGGTGTCGTAGATGTGCCGTTTATTGCTGTTCCAACAGTCCATCTTGTTCCCCTGTCACCTGTCGGCCCTGCCGGGCCCTGCGGACCTGTTGCCCCTGTCGCGCCATTCGGACCCTGTACGCCCTGCGCGCCCTTGATGTTACCCAGATACGCCCATGTCGTAGTCAGACCATCTGCCGACACTGCCGTGCATTGATATACGTTCCAGTTCGATGAATTGATATATATATCATCAACCTTGTACGGCGGCGAAATGAGATAATTGCTCATCTGATTGGCCGCGCTGGACAATGTCGTTCCGGTGTATATCCTTCCGCCCATAGCATTGAACCATTCCAGCAACACATAGACCTGCGATGGCGAAGATTGGTAATACCAGAGTAAATCGCCATCCGCCGATTTCTCCATTACAATAGGTTCACCGGCACCCGCCGGGCCTGCCGGTCCCTGCGGTCCTACCAGTTCTGCAAGAGCAATCAAATTCGTCCAAGAGCCGGACGTGCCCACCCTCCATTGGATGTATCCGCCAGACCTTCGTAACGATATGTTCTCCCCTCGCGGGATGGTAAAATTAAGGATTGCGGCCGATGATGTCCCGCTATTATTGACCTCTGCATTCGTCCCCGGGTTGCCCGTTGTAGTACTGCCTACTGTTATCGTAGCCGCCGGACCTTGCGGCCCTGCCGGACCTTGCGGCCCCTGCGGGCCTTCCGGACCCTGTGCCCCGGTGCCGCCTGCGACATATTCCAGATGCCATGTGCCGTTGTACATTAAGAACCCAATGACACCTTCCGGAACAGTCAATCCCCCGAAATGCGTATATGTCCCTGTCGTACCGACAAAAAAAACATTCTGGTCGGGCGTACCCGGATTCATGTTTGCCGATGCCACGCCCTTGAACAGATATCCAGACGCTATGGCTTCAACAAACGTGACCATAACGGATTGCAGATTGTTACCCGTTATCTCATTGTTTCCGTTTTCCTTAACCACCGCACGGATGGCGGCTTTCAGACTTGCATAGTTAGACATTGTTATAGTCGCTGTTGAAATCATCGTTGTAATCCCCTCGCAACGACCTTATGTAACCAACTCCGATTTTCTTCGCCACCGTAGCCGTGTCGAATGTTGCTTCCACGGCTGCGACATCTCCATTCGATTCCCATTCCGGCGTTATCAGAAACGTATCAAGGCTGTATCGCTGCCCGTGATATTCTATTTCTGCAAAATCAGCCATCCGGATGAAACGCATGACATCCAACAGATATTCCGAAGCAAGGAACGTGAACCGGTATCTTTTTTCTGATATCTGCTTTGACGGGAAGAAATAGCCATCCCGTGTTTCGCCTTCCTCTTCAAAGATGTATTCCGGCTTCGCGATGTCAGATTGCAGATACAAGACATTCCGGAATTCCGGGTTTTTATACACAATCGTGCCGGCATCCATGACGAAATCATCCAAATCCCACCATGACAATTTCAGATAGCCATCAATGTCGTTTACAACCGTAAACACCTCCGAATAATATGTTATCCCATTGACAACCATCCGAAGATAGTAACGTCCGTTTTCCATAGCGTTGAACGCTGCCAGCATACCCGGATATACAACCACGTCATAATCTCCGAAGGACTTTACCGTAAGGCCGGTATTAATGAGATTCTGTGTTATATTGCCGATTGTACCATCCGTATTGGCATCCACTATCAGCACCTGCGAAACAGCCGTGTTCGCCGCTGCCGGTACCATCAACTGAAACGGCAATATAAAGCCGCCCGGCGTGAACAGCGGATATACGCGGCCATAAATCCACCATCTGCGCGCATTCTGTTCGCCCAGAGAGCCGTAAAACGGCAATACAGATAGATTGTTATTCGGTATCATAACACAACGTAGCGTTAGCGTTTCGACTTGACAAATTTAACGACAATTTTTCAAAAACCCCGTATCCCAAACCCGTTTTAATTGTCTGTAACATGTTCGGGTCGGACAATGCCGGAAACCGTATCTGTTGCCGCTTCAATCTCTTTACCCCGATGGCCGTTTTCGTAACTCCATATATCGCATAGGATGATGCGGGCATGTCATATGCGTAATAATCCTGCAACTTGCAGAAAGCCACATACGCATTCTGTAACAGGTTTGAACCGGAACCGACAATATAAGTCGCATATGGCAGTTCATACTGCCCGTTGTTCAGCACTGCACCCAGCAACACGAAACCATCTGCCGATATATCACTTGGATTAAGCAGGATGTAATCTATATCTGCCGAAAACTGCGAAATATTTATCTGTTCGATGTTTTCCGCGTTTACATATCTGGAAAGGATGTCAATAGGATATCCATCGAACAGCCGTGTTTCATTATCCATCCACCGGAATTCGTACCTTGCAGCCATCTCCGGTTTGTCATATTCATACTGATTCCTCGCAAAAGCCCATTTCTTGCCGCTCCTTGTGACTTCCTGCACCGTCAAATCAGCCCATACGCCGGGACTTGTGGAATAGGAACCGCCATTGCGGAAATATTCGATGTGCTCAACACGGAACCGGTTCTGTTCGTCAATGAACCAATAGCACCGGAAGCAATCCCGCAACATATCCAGAACCGATTTCAATGTCAGCATTGCTTTCTGTGCCGGCTGGTCATAGCCGGATGAAATGATGTTGCTTTTCGGCGTTATCAGCAACGTCTGTGTTATGCCGATAAGATTTTCCCCGTACAGAAACTGCGAATAATCCGTTGTGGCTGCATGTGTCACCCCCGGCGCAATCTCCCCAAGCAATACGGATATCACAGACGAAACAGGATAGGCATGGCGAATCGTGAAAGCCGCCCTTGCAGACTGTTCCAGATTCGTATCGTACCGCTCCCCGTCAAACCAGAGCGACCAACTGCCCCACATGGAACGCGCTAACGGCTTCCATACATCTGCCGTATCATCCGGCGGCAGGTAATACTGTCCCGGCTGATACAATCCCCATTCTGTCGCCGATGCCGACATCCGTGTTGATATCACAATCGCAGGCGGGTCATTGTATGGTACGACTTTATGATAGTTCCTGTTGTTCGGGACGATATCATCTGCCGGAAGGTCATATGTCGTTACTCCCTGTATCTCCGTGTCCAAAACCATTCTTGCATATACGGGCGTTTCTGTGAATGTACAGACAGCACTGCCGGATGCAGAACCGACAGCCGACAATGTCAGTTGCGAAGGAACGTTCGGATAAGCGGGATAATCCTGCCCTGTCGCGCCCGCTTGAAACAAGACGGTATCATCGCTGTCACGTACAATCTCCCATCGCTGATACACATACCGCGAAACAAAGTCTATCGTGTAGCGCAGCGAATATCCGTTGCCGCCCTTCAAGACATAGCCATACGTATCATCGTTGAGAGCCTGCCCGACATATACCCCCCGGACATTGGGATTCATCGTGCCCGTAACCTCCATTGACACGCAAGAGCCGTTTTTGTAGAAATAGAAAGTATTACGCAATGTCGCTTCACTGCTTTCCGCTTCACATTCCTGTTCCCACCACATCCCGGCCAGATAACATCCTATGACAGTGTCGCCCGGAACATAAACCTGTATCATCGGCCTTTTGTCAGCCTTTACAGGCACTATATCCGGCGCAAGGTCTATGATGTTATATTCCTTTTCCAGACCGGACATGACAGCCGTATATCTGTCCGCTACGGCCGGACGTACAGATACCGTCTGCGCATCTTCGTCAAACTCGCAATCCGTCTTCCAGAACTCACCCTGCCAGTATGAAGCCCATGATGCCCCGCCTGTGTAGGATATGAAAATTTCCACTTCGAATTTCGTGTCAAAGGTCTGGCCTGCTATGTACGTATAGTCATTCCGTTCAAACAAGAGTTTTCCGGACAGTTTCTCCCGGAAGAACTGTTGCCCCTGTTCTTTCTCAAACTCTTTCGAAAGGTCATCCTTGTAAATCGGATAAGCCCTGTTTCCGTCCAGTTCGAATTTGTATATCGGATACATCCTAATTTCTTATTTTACGGGTTAAGTTCCTGTAACGGATAATGATGTTTCCGTTCGCGTCCACATATTGCCGCTCATTGCCCTGTTCGCGGATTGCCGCAACATCTTTTTCCAATGACGTTATATCCGTGCCAATCATCTGCACAGCATAACCGGCCATTGATTCGCTCGCCCTCTGGTAACGCTCTGCAAACGTCCCGTCATTAAGGCTGTTGATAACGTCCGGAATAATCTTCCTGTACTTCCTTGAATTTCGTCTGTTGATAACGGCAAAGAACTCCCCGCCTTCCGCCCTGCGGCGCGTACCGTCCTTCTTTGTCCCCAAATCAATGTCATTGCCGCTTGCATGGCTCCCGCCCTCCAACAGTTCAACCGTTCCTTCGCCATATTGTTCTGACTGTTTAGACACCTGTACCGCCTTTATCTTCGCTGCCGCAAATGATGCCCACATCAAGACCAATGCAGCCGCCGCCAGAGCCGGGCCGACAATAGGGATGCCGGACAGCGATGCCCAGATGTTTGCCGATGCCGTCACAAGGCTGGATGCCTGTGTAACGGAATCCAATGCCAGTTGCGCTTTCTGTGCCTTCTGTTTTTCCTTCAACGCCTGCTCTTGATTCCTCTTCGCAAGTGCCAGTTCCTTCTGTGCCGTTGCCACCTCATTCGCATAACCGGCGTTTCTTGCTTCTATCTCTGCATCCAGTGCTTTCTGTGCCGCTTCCACCTGTGAATTAGCCGCATTTACAGCCGCTTCGGCTGCATCATTCCACGAATCAACAAGCGAAGAAATGAAATCCTTGACGGAATCAATGGCCGTTGTCAGCGCATCCTGTTGGTCGCTGGAAATGTTCAATCCCATGACTTCCCATATGTTGGAATAGCCGGTACGTCCAATCTCCTTTTCGATGCCTTCGATGGTCTTTTTTATGGCGTTGATTTCATCATCCGTCATTTTCTCTGTTGCGGTTTCATTCAATTTCAGCACCGCTTCCAGACGGGCTTTTTCCTGTTCCAGACGGAATATCGTTTTCTGTCTTTCATTCCTGTCTAACAGATTGAATTCCGCTGCCGCCAAATCCTGTGCCGCCGCCAAATCACGCTGCGCAAGTTTCGTGGAGAAATTTGCATTCTCTTTCAACACCATCGCATCATATTTGGCATTGATAGCCGTTTCTGACTGCCGCAATTCTTCCGTTTTCTGCTTGTTCTGTTCAATCTCTATCTGTCGCTGTTTTTCGATGTTCGCCAATCTCAACTGCAACATCTCTTCCGTGCCGTTTTCCGTTATGGCGATTTCCAACTGTATCGCTTGCTGTTCTGCCTGTAAACGCTGCACGGTAAGTTTCGCCACCTCATCATTGAATTTCTTTTCTTCATCCAGCAACGCCCTGTCATATTTGGCATTTATGGCGGCTTCATCCTGCCTTTCCGATGTAACTTTCTGCCGGTTTTCTTCAAGTTCCACTTGCCTTTCGGCATTTATCTTATCCTGCCTTAATTGCAACATCTTTTCCGTCCCTGCTTCCGTAACGGCAATTTCCAGATTGATGGATTCGACTACCGCTTTCCTGTCTGCCAGACGCTGTTTCTTCGCCGCTTCAATGGCTTTTTTCTGTTCCTTCGTAAGTTCTTCATTCTTCCGCTTCGCATCCTCATTGGCCTGTTCCGCCGCCCTTGCCGCCTGTGCTTCCGCTTCCGCCGCATCATTCTCTATCTGCGTCAATACCACATTAGCCGCCTGTTGAGCCGCTTTAAGCAACATTTCCGTATTTTTTACGGCTTTCTGTGCCGGACCTATACCGAGCCATCTGTTTAAAACGGCATCCTGTTTTTGCGCTTTTTCAGCCTTCTTTCCTTCCGCTTCAAGCATCTTGACGTATTCATCCATATACGCCTTCGCCGCTTCAGCACCATTCTTCGCATAATATTCTTGGAATTTCTGCGAATATTCATTGGCCGATTCCGAAACGAACGTTTCAACCGGGAACAAAAGCATCTGTATCTCGCCGACCAACTTCGTAAGCCAGTCAATCGTATCTTTTATCGTGCCGTTGCTCTGTTGGAATGCCAATGTAAGCCCTTCCCATGCCGATTTCAAAAGTTTCGTGGAGCCTTCCACCGTGTTCAACCGTTCCTCTTCAATCCTCTGCAACTCGCCAGATACATTTTCCAACTCGCCGCGCAACTGCCTTGCCGATTCCGCACCGGATAACAGAGCCGAAAATGCCGCGACACTTCTTTTGTCTGTCAGTTCCAACGCTTCATTCAAGTCAATGCCGGACTTGCGCAACTGTATCATCCCGTCAATGATATCGTCAAATGACTTGACCGGGCCACCGAGCGACTTTGCCAGTTTGCCGTTTGCATCGGCCATCTTCAACAGGATATTCCGAGTTGCCGTGGCTGCACTGGATGCGTCAAAGCCTGCATTTGCCAATGCACCCAGCAATGAAACGGTATCCTTCAGCGATATCCCGAAAGCCTGTGCCACCGGGAACACCGTGCCCATTGATGTCTGGATTCTGGAAAAACTCAATGCAGATTTGTTTGTCGCTACCGCCAATGTTGCAAGCGCATCTTCCGTGTCGGCACTCGTAAGGTTGAACGCCCGTAATGTTGAACCGGCCACCGCCGCCGCTTCCGCAAGGTCAGCCCCGACAGCCGTGGCAAACTGCAAGACGGATTTCTGCATCGCGATGATGGAACCACGCCCGAAGCCAAGTTTAGCCAGTTCCGTCTGCAACTTTGTCACCTCGCTTGCCGTGTATTCCGTTGTCCTTCCAAGCATCAGCGCGGAATCCGTCAATGACTTCATTTCATCCCTCGTTACTCCAAGTATCGTGGACAGATTCGCATTCGCCTGTTCAAACTCGCGCAATGTCCTTGCAGAGCCTGTCAGACTTCGCACAAACATCAAGATAATACCTACCGTCCCCGTCAAGACCGTTGAAAGCATCTTGAAAGCCTTGATGCCAGCCGGGATGTCGGCATTCGCTATCGCGCCCAGACTGGCACCCATGTTGCGGAATCCCGTGACAACTTGATTGACGGGACCGGGCAATGCCCGCAACGCATTTTCATAATGGCCCACTTCGAGAGTATATTTGCCGGTTTCCTTCTGCAACCGGCTCATTTCTTCGTATATCTCCCGTGTTTCCTTTACCAACTGCCGCCCCGCTTCCGTGCCTTCACGCTCTGCCAATGACATCTCGTTAAGACGAATTTTATTCAGCCTGTACTGTGCCGACAGCCTGTTATATGAACCTTCCTTCGAAGTGTTCAACTGCACGATAAGTTTATCAATCTGCTGTTGTTCCTTGACAGCCATGATAACCTGTTGCCGCCTGCGGTATGTTTCACTTTCCGCATCATTCGACTTCTTGTAAGATTCGGCCAGTTTCTCCGATTCCGTTGCCAGCGATGCTATCTGCTTTCGCTGTTCATCAGTAGCCCCGGAAAGGTTCTGCATACTCTTTGCCGCTTCCGCTGCCGCACCTTGAATCTTCTGTTTCGCCGTCTCATATGTCGCAATCAGTTCATCCAACTGCGCAATAAGGTTCGTAATCGAATTATCCGGCTTGATAAGGTCGCTGTATAATATCGGGTTCGGATTATCCATGTTATTTCGTTTAAATTTCCATTTTAAGACACTTTCTTTTGTCCTTTGACAAATTACCCATTCTTACATCAACGGCGCACAGCGGCCTTGTTTGCGGCCTTTTTCGCCCTTTCCTGCAAAAAATCGAAAGCATTGTAAAATTCCAGCACCGTCTGCCCCTTCGGCTTGACGTGTAACTGTTCAGACAGCGCAAGACAAAGATTCTCGAACTGCCGGTCAAATTGTATCTCCACGCTGTCGCTTCCTGTGAAGGTCTGCGGATTGGCATATGTCATCAATGCCGTAGTAAGACGTTCCACCGTGTCCGTGGACAGAGCATCCGCGACACCCCCGGCGATGTTCTTCAATATCTCAATCGCTCTTTTCTTGACTATGTCGTAATACTCTTTCACGCTGGAATCGTTGAACAATGCCGGAAAATATATCAAGAGTTCAGAATCTATTTTTTTTTTGACCGCATCACTTGATGCAGTCAGTTCACCGATTGGCGTGTCGGAAAACAGTTGAACGACACGCGCCATCCCTTCATCCGTGCATGGTATATCCTCCCCGTCCACCTTCGTAACAAGAGCCGAAAATGCCCTGTGCTTCGGGTTGATGTCATTCTGTATCATATACACGCATTGCCGGAGATTCTCCAACTCTTTCTGTGCCTGTTCCGTCTTGCCTGCCATCAAGAAACGCCGTGCCTTTTCCATCCTCTGGTCGAAGGCCGCAATGTCAGAGCCGACACCGGCATCGACAAGCAGCATTTTCTGATACCGATGGAACCGCACAACGGGCAGTTCATCAATGGAATCGTAGATTTCAACCGTATGTCTTCCGATAGTCGTTACCATAGTTTCACCGTTATCACTGTCGCAAAGAACGGCACGAATGCCAGATTGACATCGCCCGTCATTACTGCCAAAGTTACGGAAATAATCACGCACATCCACCATGACATGCAGAACTGACACGTAAACATTTTATACAATGTTTCGCTCGGTGCATGGACTTGCAGCCATTCAATCACGCCCCATTTATTGAGCAATGCCAGCACAAACGCCGCCAGCAATGCAATTATGATTATCGCCTGTATCATTCCGCCAAACATAATTCATCATAGATTAACAACCCTTCAAAACGCATCCCGCAATACGGGTGCATCAGATATTGATTGTCTATTTCAGACAGCGTATATCCCCGGTATATGTTTTCCGCCCTTTCATATATCCGGTTAATAACAACCCTTCCTTCTGTCAGATGCCAGCCGTTGCGACCTCCAAGCAAACGCAATACCTTTGCTTTCAGATATTCCGTGTTCCGGTTCGTGGCTGTACCATATACCCGTGTAAGGTCAAGCCATATGATAATCGAAAACGGGGCTTTTATCTGCCTTGCCCATGTCCCGGCATCAACCGTCTGCGGGTCCTCCACCTCAAAAAAAGCGAAATTGCCAATCCTGCTGTCCGGGCTTACTTCGATATAGTCATTGTCGCCATGACCGTTCCAGCCGCCGCAATAGACCGATGGATAAATGATTTTCTTGCCGTTGATGGATTTCGTCAATCGCTGCGCCCTGCCGAATGCCACATCCAGCCATGACAGCGTTTCCAACCCTTCCTGTATCTCCCCGATTACACGGTCCAGCATGACCGCATCCGGGATTATCGGTGCATTAGACATATAGATTATCTTTTACGATGTTCAACAATTCTTCATATCCGCCACGCTGGATGAATATCTCGTTCCAGTAAGCCCACATCAGACCAAAAGACCGCAAGCCATATTTCGCCACAATCTCCTTTGCATATAACGTCTTTCCCACCACGGCCACAGTGCGCACATCAAACTGCACGCCCAGTTCGGAATGAAACTTGCCGTTGATATACAGGTTCGGAGCATCCGGATTCCTGTTCACTGAATAAGGATATGACAGACCTTCTTTCCATACGGAATATCTCTTTGCCGATTCCTTGCTCTTGAAATATCCCTTCGGTTTGATATCCTCGGAATAATATGGCCGCATATCCTCGCCGCTTGACGAAAGACCTTGAAGCAACTGCCGCCGTTGCAGTTCCAGAATGTCCGCTTCCCGTCCGGTCACAACATCCCGGACGAAACCATCCATTCCGTCATTCACCCTCTGCACGCGGTCGCGCAAGTCGCTTAATATGCTCATACTGTACGATATTTAACACCGTGATTGTTGCAGGACAGACAGATTCTGTCCAATCCTCTTGTGTCGAACGAAAGAGCCTTATAAGCCTGCTGCAACTCATATCCGATTCCAGATGCACGGCCTTGCGGTGCTCCGTCAATCTCATACAACAGTTCATCCCGCGTTACATTGACTTGATTCCTGTTCACTCTCACATCCGGATTCATCGCGATGGTACGCAGCACATTTGCCGCAACCTGTTTCTGAATGACATTCGCAAAGATGTTCCGTTGCTGGATGATGAAATCCGTAAGGTCACAGCCGACAGATATCTCCACGTTCATGCCGTAGTTCATCGTATTAGTGTAACCTATCTTTGCGATATCAAACATTTCCGGATAATCATGGAAATCCAGCGGGGCATGGATGCGGAACGGTGACACCTGCAAATATTTTGTCAGTTGCCGCCATGATTCAATGCTGCCGCCCAGACACGTCTGGCACGGCTCAACGCTCCAATCCTTCGACACGTTCAAAGCCCGCATACCTTTCGGCAGTTCATTCTGATTATAGCAGAGAAACCACGCACCGCCACTGTCATTGCCATCGGCAATATACGGCAGATATACCGGCTCCGTTGGTGTGAACCACTGGAACCCGCCATTTGTGTTCGTGTAAACGAAATCCAGAATCTTCATCGGTGCCACCTGCGAAGAATGGAACAGATATATACGTACCGTCCCCGTAGCCCCGACCATCTGCAAACCGATTCTTTCAATCTGTGCCGTTACGCCCATCGCTCTGACCGGGACAATCTCAAAACCGACAATCTTACCGGCAGGCGTTATTGTCGCAGCCAGACGTGCCGCACCATCAAAGAACGTCCGCCGTTCCAAAAGGCTTTTCGTTTCCTGTTGCAACTGCTTTATTTCGATGAAACGCTGCACGGCCGTGTTGATGCCGTTTACCGTCATATGCCGGAGAAAATCAGACAGCATGTTATATTCCTTCCAATCCGGATTATTATCCGCCGGTTCTGAACCGACATTGTCAATCTGTGCCTGCCATACCTTCCCGCCATGTTTCACCTTATCAGTCCTGCGGTAAAACGCATCATTTTTCCAGTTCTGATATCTGAACAGATAATCATCCGGCATAATAGCCCGGACATTGGCCAGCGTAACCAGAGGATGCGCACCTTGAAATGTCAAGCCGCTTTCCGTGATGCACAATGAATCATCAATCTGATTCTGCGGGTTATAATCCTGTTCCCATCCGCATACATTCAGTAAGGCGGTCTGTATCTCTTTTAAACGTATCATAAAAGGCGTTTTCTTTACAGGTTTTTTCTTGTAAAAATACTTTATATATGAAAAACGGGGACGGGGCACACTGCCCGCCCCCGCTAATCAATCAAGAAAAAGGCTTTACGAGACAACAGTCGTATTGACCGGGTTATCTTCGCCGTTCACAACCTCAACGGGCTGCGCGAAAGGATTGGCCGTTCCCGGGGCTGCGACTTCGACCTTGATGACCGGGTTAGCCACCTCGGTCGGGTCGCTGTTGTACGCCACAAGGAAAGCCACATCAACGGAAAATCCGTAATATTCCTTCACATTGCAGACCATGTCGGCCGAAGCAGCACCGGCCACGCTGGACTGGTCGCCGACAGCCGTGTAATAGTGTGAACCAACAGGCAGGTCAATGTACGGAAGACGTACCACATCCCATTCATGGAAGTTCGCCACAGTGCGATTCAACGCCTCGCGGTCCACACGGGTGAGCACACCGACATTGCCATCGGCCACGATGTAACCGGTCGCAAAGACACCTTCCTCGTTGGTGATGTTGTTCGTGTAATGGAACACCTTGTTGTCGTATTCCATCCTCTTATTGACATCATTGTAGATGTCATGTTCCGCCATCTTGCGGACCAGAGAATCGAAACCGGCACCACCGATGACATGCAGCATCTCCGGATAGGCGTTGGCGCGCATCATGGCGTTCATGTCAGACAGAAATTCCATACGGGCATTCCACGGAATCTGGACAGAGTTCGAAGTAACCGTATAATACAGTTGGTCTTTGAACACCTGCGATTTGTTCGCTTCAAGAGCGGCAAGAGCCTGCACATCCATAGCCGTAGCCAGAGCGCGGCAGACCTTTTCCATCTTGCGGGCGAAGTCATGCTCGTAGGAAATCTCATTGTTGCGGTACAACTGCGGCACCATCGTGAAACCGACAGCAAGCGTAACCCAGTTCACGGTGTAGAGTGCCGAGGTGTTTTCATCGTCTGCGATAACGCAGGAACGGACGTTCGCCACGGTCACATCTCCATCATAGTCAATGACGGGCACCTGCACAGTGTTGCCGATGCTCTCAAAAGCACGGTCACGCAGATTCGGGTTGATAATCGAATTGGCCGCATTGGTCTGCTCAATGAAGAAATCCAGTGCGCCATATTCCAGAGGGCGCGCCATGTTACGGTCAAATGCCGGGTTTTCGACACGCCAATTCTGCAATCTTGTTGCAATAAGTGACATAGTTCTTTAAGATTTTAAAAGGTTAATACTTCCGGATTCACCCTTTACCCGGCTTTATCGCAGCGGTAATGCCTTGATGACATCTTTGTTCGCTTTCCATGCTTCCGCCAAAGCATCGGAAAACTCCTTTGAACCGTTTATCTTGCCCTGTGCCATCAGTTGTTTGGCAATGATTTCATGCGCTTCATCCTGTGTCCGCGCACCGCTCAAATCAACTGCCGTGCCACCTTGCGGCTGTATTGACTTCGTCCCGGCTCCCGTCTGCTTCCTTCCGGTTTCAATCACGCCCATTGTTCGCAGTTCCCTTTCAATGAGTTCTGTCGCAGTATATGGACGCAGATTGTTTTCCGGATTCCGCATCGTGGAACCGTTTTCGTTGAACGCCAAAACCTTCCCGCCATTGCCATCATCAATATATTCCGGATTCATCGCCTTCACTTTCGCGATGGCCTGTTCCATGACGATAGCAGACACAGATGCCGGCAAATCCGCCTTCAGTTTGATGCCGGACGTTGCTTTCGCAAATTCGCCGTCCAGTTTCAGACCAAACAACGCCTTTTCATGCTCTGCCTGCACATTGTCGAATTTGGATTTCAAATCCGTATATTCCTTTGTCACGTTGGCAAGGTCGGCGGTTGCTTTGCTGAGAGCCTTTTTTGTTTCTGCATCTGCGCCACCTTCCGCAATGACCTTTTCCAGACGTGCTTTTTCCTTCGACAATTCATCCACCTGCTTGATGGCATCTCCCGCCTGTCCCTTGATTGTGCTAATTACCCGTTTCGCATAATCATATGTTTTTTCCGTTCCGTCCTTCGACATACCGGATGCAGCAAGGATATCCGCATCAAGACCGCCATATATCTCGCCCGTTTTCTGGCCGATAACGGCTGATTCATCATTGCGCGACATCTCCAATACCGCATTCATCTGTTCTTCCGACAGCCCGGCTGTCTGTGTATTTGCCTTTAACAGTTCAATAGTAAGCATAATCCTTCCCCTTTGAATTATATTAATTAAATTTATTCTTCTTTCGCCTTCCGTGTTTTCTTCTGCCCTTCTTTCTGTGCTTCCAGAGCCTTCGCCACAGCCGCAGCCACAGCCGCATCAAATCGTTCCTGTTCAGCCTTCGCCCTTGCTTCCGCCCGTGCCTTCGCATTGGCGGCGGCTTCCGCTTGATGCTTTTTCAGCCATTCATTCGGGTCATGCAGGACAATGATGTTATAACCCTGCTGTATCAGTCTGTCACGTACAACACGTTCAAACATCTTTCTTCCGAATTTCTGCACTCGCGGGCTGCTTATGCGCTTGCCCGTTTTCTGGTCGAATTGTGTCACCTCAATAACACAATGGTAATCCTTTTCTTCCCCCTTCGGGACAATGTAATTGTCTGCCGTAAGGTTTTCAATCGCTGTGTCGCGTCCGTCTTTTGTTATCATATGTTTTTATTGTTTAGCGGCCTGTTCCACGGCATAACGCCGGAATTCGGCCATGATTGTATCTATCTTCCTTTGATAAGAGATATCCGCGCCAAAAGCAACGATATTCATGTTCTCCCGCTCGAATCTGCGTACATAGTTCGGGAAGTTCAGTTTAATGCGCAAATCCGTATCATCAATCAGATTCTTTGCATACATGTCCGCAACTTCCTGTCTTGACATATGCCGTAGCGGTTCTAAGTCAGAAAGCAACATCATCCGGCGAAGTTGCATCGGGTCATTCCTGTATTCCGTCTGCAAAATCTGGTCTTGCATCATGTCCAGTTCCGCTTCCGAAGCACCGCTTTCCTTTGCTGCCTTGTATCTCTGCCGCAATTCATCCGCGCTATACAGGTAGAATTCCGTCCCGTAGTTGATTTTCGCAGCCACGAAATAACCGCCATATCTCAACCTGCATATCGTTTCGTCAACCCACTGTTGCGCCGCTTCAAAGCCCTTTTTAACCCTGTTCAGAACGGTCGTTACGGATTCAAAGTTTGCCCGTACCTGTTGTTCGTTGAACGCATCGCGGTCTGTCACTATCTCATCCTGTCCGACAACAGCCGTTATGATTTCTTCGCGCAATCTCTTCTGTTCAGCGACATTGTAATCCAGCGAATTCCTGTCCACGGCAAGCATCTGGACGGGATTGCGCATGTCGGGCTGTCCTTCATTCTCATTCGGTACAGGTATTTCGACAAACGAGCCAGCCCCTATAATGCGTTTGTTGCCACATTTCGGGCACCGCATCAACAGCCCGGCCATGTCCAGTTTATAATGCCCCTGCTTGTTGCGCAGGAATCCGCCATCGCAATAATCCCCGTTTTCCGCATTGCTGAAATCGCAACTTTGCTCGTAGCCGGACAAAATAGGATATGCGCCCATCAAATCCAATTGCCGTTTCGAGATATGGAAGAATTCGAACCAATCCAGCGATTCAAGTTCCTTCGACAGCGGGCTTGCCTTGACATCCGGCTCATCCAGCGAAATCGGTTCTGTCCAGAAAAAACGCGCCGGACAATATCCCAAATCGTGCAAGGCTTCAACTTCCGGCATTCCGTTGATTGTTCCCGTATGTTTGCGGTCGTTCCAGACACGATAAGAAGTATCATCTATTACGACAATATCATCCTTTCGCCGGAAAACGATGAAATCCATCTGTCCGGTCGTTGCATCTGCCTTGTACGTTATGACATCTTCAATCGGCAACCAGTAGAAATACGGTTCCGGCCATTCTGTCTTTTGCTCCCTTTCGACATCAACAATCAGAACGGAATTTATTTCTGATTTGAAGAAATCCCATCCCTTCGTTGCCCACACGTCCGGTTCATTCAACTTATGCAGACGGTAATCCTCCCAATCATCGCGCTGTTCCGGCGTGGCGAAAGTATAATTGAAAACCGGATTCCTGCCACCGAATATTCTGGAAAGTTTGTCAAAACAGATATCCGTTATCTCGTTCGTCTTGACCGGATAACGGAACAGGGCCTTGAACAATACGAATTTGTCATGCGGCAGAATATTTTCCACCATTGCCAGAAATTCCGTCAATGGAATGGAGATATATGGCGAATTGAAGGTCGTAACACGCTTTACCGTGTGAAACTTCAGCCGCATCTGGTGAAGTTTCGCACGGCTCAACGTTGCGGCCTTCTTATTTGCCGCTATCTCTTTTCTTATCCTTGCGATATCGTAACCCATTGTCCACCCATTCGTATTGCGAATTTGCAGGCAGTTGCCATCCGCCGTTGTGCGGCATCCGCAACAGCCTTTCCGCGTGTTCCAAATCAAATGCTCGGCACACGCCGTTTGCCACAAGCGTCACCGGCGTTGTCTTTGCATTCATTACGAAGCGGGGACTAAATCGGTCAGAGGATTAAAATCGCTCGGAGTAAGGATAACCAGTTCATCCGAATAGTTATCCGGATAGTACCATGTGATAACGTTGCTGTCCTTCGCATCAAAGTTGCCGTGAATCAGCGAACCGATGAACAGGCTGCGAATCGGAATCGGTCTGTAGGTGATGACTGGTGTCGAATCATTGGAAGTTTTCTTGATGCACTGGATTTTGCCGTTTTCATCGAACAGGAAAACACCCAGATTGCCGACATTGGCCTCACACATCAAAGGTTTCATCGCCTTGATGATTTCCTGCGGTACGCTACGGAGCGAACCGGTAAACTGCACGGGTTCACCGCCCAGAACTTCCGGCACAC
Organism: Faecousia sp.; assembly: GCA_045659525.1. Classification (GTDB taxonomy): domain Bacteria; phylum Bacillota; class Clostridia; order Oscillospirales; family Oscillospiraceae; genus Faecousia. The sequence goes on from JAZOXE010000104.1 coordinate 27,688, forward strand.
CTCCCAAATCATCATTTCCGCCGGATGTCATTCGTGCATCTCCACCGCTGTCGGCAGGTGCATTGATGTAAGGCGATACGACAACCTTCGTTCCCGCACTGGCAGACATCAGCGCAGTCCATGATGCTTTAAGCAGGATGGATGCAGATGTCGTAAATTCGTTGATAGTTCCGTCCGCCTGTGCAAGACGCTGGAATGCGACCTTCTGAATCTGGCCGAAGTTTTCCGGGCACGTTACGGCAGGGATTGTTTGCAATGCTTGCGCGGCCGGACACTGACAAATAAGACTCATAATAGATAAGTTAAGAGATTGTTATTTTATTTACGGCTGTCCCTTTGCCGCGTTTACTTCGCAAATATAGTTATTTTTTACAAATTTCCCGATTCTGACATTTTTTTATTGACATAGCACAATTATCCACCCGGAATAAAAAATGCGGCTATGCGCCCGAAAATAGCATTATTGGTAACATGGTTACAAAATCAGTAACCACAAACAACTTAATATAGACAATTTCTAAAACAGGCCCGTTTATGTAAGGGCCAGAAACGTACCTGTTTTTCCGGCATATTTCTGGCCCTTTCGCAGAAAAAGGATTTAACATTCCTTAACATTCAATGTACTTTCACGCCCCTTGACATCGCGCCATACGGCTTTATGTTGCCGTCTGCTATCTCTTTTTCATAGATGCCGCACAACGCATCTTCAATATCATCATGCACATTTGCATCGAACTTCCGCAGGAATCCGGTTATATGATTGTACGCCTTTTCAAACCTCTTTTCCCAGCCGATAGGCATGATGATATGCTGATTCACAAACGGGGCGTTTGTCACGATTCTGGATTCCTTGTTTCCGCTCTGGTAGAATGGAACGGTCAATGCACGAACTTTCTTCTTTACAACCTTTTCAAACTGACTGCCGCCGTTGTTCGATTCTATCCATGCCTTTTGTACGTTGTTCGCATTTATCATCCTCGGTACGGTCACGGTCGTTATATCGGTTGATTCATCCGTATATTCCATGTCCGTTACCAGAGCAAACAACAACGGTTCGAATCTCTTGTTATGTTCATTCCATATCTGGCTGTCCGATTTGTATATGTCATACGTTATCGCCGCAAGGTAGTCTTCGCCTTCATCTGCAACATCAACATAACAGCCTGTACGGATGTACTGCCCCCAATCCGCCTTTTCCGTCCATGTCTTGAACGGCTGGTACAGCCGCCCTTCCGCGCTGCCCGGATGCCCTTGATATAGACACTGGAATCCGACCGGGTCAATCTCACGCTGCAACCGCAACCGCTCAAGAGAATGACGCTCCGGCCATAACGCTTCGCCCGGCTCCCGCACATCGAGTTCGGTCGGCGGACCGGTCTTGATGGCTTCAAAATTGACCAACACCCAAGCATCGCCCACATCTTCCAAATCATCCCAAGATTCCGCCATGATTACTTTCTCGGAATCTATTATCTTGCCGATGATATCTTCCGGATGCCAGCGCGTAAAGACGATTAATTGCTGGCTTTCATTGTGCAGACGTGTCCGGGCTACCTTCGTATACCAATCCCACGCGGAAGCACGCACCATCGGGCTGTTCGCTTCCTGTGCATCCTTATACAAATCATCCATGATAAGAACATCGGCGGTCTTTGATGTCAGAGAACCACCGCGACCGACTACGCGCAAATATCCTGTATGGCCTACGATTTCAAAAACATCTGAATTTCGCAGATAGTTGCTTGATACGGTCACAACGTTCGACCCGTTCAATTTCGTGTCCGGGAAAACATCTGCATATTCCCGGGAATCAATTATACGCTGTACATCCCGGTTGAAATCCTTCGCGACGGTCGCTGCATAGGAACAAATGACAATCTTCGTGTCTGGCCTGTGACCGAGAATGTATGCCGGAACAAGTCGGCTGCTTAATTCCGACTTTCCATGCTGCGGGGCTGCCTGCATAATAAGGTTCTTTATCTCCCTGTTGGCAAACTTTTGCAGAATCCGCATATAAGACCGATGGAACGGCGTAACTTGATACGTTGGTCTGATATACCTTGCAAACCATTCCAGCCGCCTTCGCGCCGCTTCTTGCATAAATAAACCGGGATTCTCTGACAGAATCCGCGTTATCTGCATTGTGCTAATGTCCATCCTTATTTATTGCATCAATGACCTGCGCTAACAGTTCATCCGGGACATTCGCCAGACTGACATTCGATTTCGTTTCCGTTTCTATCTTCCCGGTTATGTCTTGCTGTACCCGGTTCTGCCAATGCTCCGGGTCGCGGTTGCACAGAGCAAATATAACGGCTGTCACATTTGGCAGGATTCGTTTTGTTGTCGTTGTCTGTTTCTTGATTCTCGGAGCACCGGGGTTCATCGGGTCTTGTTCATATTCCGTCTTTACCTCGTCATACTCCATCCCGCAAATCAATGTTTTCAACGACTTTTTCGCATCAGCCAATATCCCGCGCTGTTCCCATTCTTCAAACACCGCCTTTGCCCTTTTAACAGCGTCCTTAAAGTCTGAATTTTCATCAATCCATCTGTAAAACGTTGATTTTGCAATTCCTCCTATTGCCGCTGCCGTTTCATAGGTTTCACCCCTTTCTATTGCTTCGCATATTTTTTTCACCCTGTCCGGGGTGCATATCGGCGTTCTTCCAATCTTGCCCATGATTATTTCCGTTTAGGTTCGTTTGTAAACGGGACATCTTCCGGATAACTGTCCCAAGCAATATTATCGGAGCCGCCCGGAATCCTCAATATTTTCGGCCCGAGATACCTGTAATTTATCAAATGATGCAGCCTGCCGCCATTCTTGACCTGCTTTGTCGCCTTTATCGCGCTCGGATATTGTATTACCGTAACAAGCGACTTTTTCAGCAGTTTATTTTCCACGTAATTGTCCGTAAGACCGCCTTTCTGTGTCGCGCTCGGCATTTGATGCAGCACCAACCCATCGGCGCAGGAACCCGTAAAATAGCCTTCGTTCCAGAGTCCGGCATATTGTGATGTATCAACATCCAATACGCCACGCTCCCCGCGATATATATACGGAAGCAGATAGAATTTCGTATTCATTACCTTTCTGATATAGTAATAACGATTCTCACCGCCTATATAATCCCCGCTCTGTGACAGACCGAAACAGCCAATCTTTCTTTTACGCATAAATTCTTCCACTTCCGAGAACACTTCCCGCACCAATTCACCATCGCCCTTGCCGCCATTCCTTCCGAACCTCTTTATCTCAAATCCCGTTGAATCATCATCCTGTTCGCAGTAGAAATCCACGCCTATCGCCTTCGCGTAGTCTTGCATCATGTTCTGTGCCTGTCCCGTGCTTCGTCTGGATACCGATGGCCGATGGACATAATCATAACGTGCCCGTGCTTCATCCATTCTGAATATATGCAGCCTGCATCCGAAGCGGCTGCATGTCTTTTCGTACAGTGCCGCATCATCTGCTTCATCATCTATCAGAACGTGAATCTTACCGGGTTCCCATCCAAGATTTAAAAACAGTTCCACCGTCTTTAAATTGTCCGGTCTGTGATATGATGCTATAAATATATCAGTCATTTTCGATGTTTGCTTCTTTCTCTGTTGCCATCCCCGCGATTCTCAACAGGTCATCTTCGATGAACCCTTCCGCACCGCTGTCTATCAGAACCAGCCGCAGCCGCTCCATTATCTTTTTTTCCTCGTCTGTCGCATTGAAGTAATAATAATTTGCAACCTGTTCAAAGTCAATCTTCAAGAATCTGTAACAGAACCACCGCAAGACATCCTTCGCCTTCTTCGGAATCTGCGATTTTTCCACCGCTTCTATCTTTGCATTGAACTTTTCAAAGTCTATGCAATCAAGCAGTTCAACATCCGGGGATTCCTTCGGCTCGTAATACATTGGAGTATATTTCAAGTCAGACAGCATTTCCGTCATTTTCTTTTGCTTGATTTCCGCTCCCCATTTATCAAAGACCGCCCCCCCCCATTGCTCGCGTATTTCCGCAAGTTTTTCATCATTCCACTTGCCAGAATGCGTGTTATCCTTAATCATTATTTCGTCTTCCTCGGCTTCCGTAAGGCCGGGGATGAGAATTGTCGGAACTTCTTTCATTCCAAGCAATGCCGCCGATGCCGACCTCTGTTCTCCCGCAATGATTATCAGTTCGCCGGTTCTGTCAGACAACAGAATCGGCCTTGCTTCAAAAAATTTCGGATTGCCCTTTATGCTTTCAGCCAATCTTTTTTTTTCTTCCGGCTGTATGTTTCGCGGGTTCTTCGGATTCGGCTTGATGTCTGCAAGCGGTCTGTATATGATTTCCATAAAAAAAGCGGGGGCGTTTGTGCCCCGCTTGCAAATATCGGAAAAATTTCCCGTTTATCCAAGAATATATTTCGCCGCTTTCTCCGCCCGGCTGGATGCCCAGACAATCATTTTCTGGTCGTTCTTCAACGCCTGTATCCAGTTCTGCAAGTAAGCAACCGTATTGCGGAAACTTTTCTTTGATTCCACATTTGCCACGCTGCACAGCATCGCGCTTCCCATCTCCGCAACAAGTTCCTCGCGGCTGTAATCCTCATTCCCGAAGTATGCGCCCCTGTTGTCGGCCACCCTGTCACAGCGGTTCGCCTTCATCGTGCTGTGCACAAGTTCATGGAAAGACGTGCTGTAATATTCCGCGATGTCCGTGTACTGTTCCGGCATCGGAACGACCACCGCATCACTGACCGGAGAATAGAATGCCTTTGTGCTTTTGCGGTCATTCTGGAATTTCAATCCTTCCCGCTCCACATATGCCGCGATGATAGCATCTGCATTGGCATCCATTTCCGGAGCCTGTGCCAGTTCTTCCGGCTTGATTTTGCTTTCGATGCCTTCCGTCTGATTCAGATGGAACACGTTGTAATATTTCAAAAGCGGATACGTCTTGATAACATCCTCGCCCTGTTCATTCTGCTTCGTGACCTTCACCATCTCAAAATACACAACAAAACGGCTTTTCGCACCTTTCTTGACCATCCCGCCCATTTTCTTTATCTGTCCGAATGTCAGATACTCGCCCGTTTCACCCAGCAGCCACTGATTCAGCATCGAATAAGCCTTGCGCGTAGTGTAGGAAATTGCTGCATCCTCATTACCGCCATTCCACGGCTTCATCCACGGAATGATGCCTTTGTTCATCTGTTCAATGATTCTGTCCGTTACAATCTGGTAAACATTAATCCTTTCCATTGTATTTTGTGTTTTTTTCTGTGAACCGGCACAGTCCGTTTGTCTTATATTGACGACACAAAAATACAATGGCAATTTCTTTCGACCAAAGGATTTAACATTCCTTAACACATTTTAACATTTCCACCTGAACAGCCGGAATGACACGCCATAAAAGAATACGGCAATCGTCAGATAAAAAGCATCTTCGCCGATTACAAATCCAACCGCCGGAATTAGCAGGAACTGTTCGCGGCTCTCAAATATGACCATATCGCAATTTTTTATACAGTTCCGCACCGATTGCCACCTCTCGCGGATAACACATGATATCATCTTTCGGGACTACCAGATTCCAGATGCCCAATTGTCCTTTTACTGGAATCTCTACAACCCTTCGCGGGTTTCGCATCAGCCAGCCGTAACCGGTTTTCGGTCTGTATTTTTCCGGTATGCACGTCCGCTCCCAATCCTCGGGCGTGAAATCTTCCACCTTCTTGATGTCATACAGTTCCACGAATCCGCAAGCAGCCCCGGATATCCTGCCCGGAATGACCGGCAGAGCCGATGAACATATCAGAAGGTCTCCACGGAATTTTGTCGGTCTTGTTCTGACTTCGATAGTCTTCGCCGCATGGTATCCATTATCATCCCTTGATATCGCCTGTGTAAGCAAGTCCGCATAAGGCTGTTTAACGGATAACGCCTTAAAACGCTCATGTAATGCCGGGTTGAATTTATTATCTATCTGCATAATTCGATGAATTTTTTTCGTATTCTACGCTCCCATTCCCATCCGGGATTGTCCCATAATGCCATAACATTCCTGCCATGTATTAACCCAGAATGATAAACCCCCATTCCTTTTGCAATGGAATTAATCGAATGACTTTCCATCATTTTTTCCGCTATTATCCACCTGCAAGCCGGTAGCGGCCATGAACGTCTGTGGCTCAATATATCCGTAACGCTCTGGCCGCTGACCTCTGCCATTATTCCCGCATAACGCTCAAGTTCTTCTGTCATTCGTACAACGGACACGGTTCGACATAATCATCATCCTGTTTCTTCGGTGACAACAGTTCCAGTTCTTCGACAACGATTTCCATCATCTTCCGCATCTGGCCGTTGCTCTCGTATTTGTGTTCCTGTATCTTCCCGACCACAAGAAGCGGCATCCCCTTTCTGACATACTTTTCGCATACCTCTGCCAAACCGGGCTGTCGGACCACAATGTTATGCCATGTCGTCTGCGCTTCTATCTCCCGGCCATCCCGTAATTTATATCCTCTTTCCGTTGTGGCAAGAGAAAAAGAAGCCATCTTGCCGCCGTTCTGGAATGTCGTTATCTTCGGTTCCTGCCCGACATTCCCCCTCAAAAAAACCTTGTTCATTTGCTGTTTGTTTTATGATTACAAAGATAATTAATTTCACTTGCCAAATGGCGGATTGCCATATACAGCCCGGACATCCACATCCAGAGCCTTGCCGCGTTTCTCCATGATGTCTATCTGCAAGTATGCGTTGCTGTGTATTTCGTTATGGCATTCCGGACATAGCAGCATCATGTTACGCCGGTCATCTGCCAGTTCCGGGAATCTCTCATACGGCAACGCATGGTGCATCTGCATATATTTCTTCACTTCCACGCCGCATATTTCACACCGTTCACCTCTTTCTTTAATCAAAGCATTCTTTAGCAGGACGATTGTTTTTTCTCTGTCATTGTCCCTTGCCTGTGTTTTGCGCATCTTCATATCTCGTGTCAGATAGAGCCGCCACACATGACCGGCCACCTCCGCCGACAGGCGCAGCATCCGCCGGCTGTCAGCCTTGAACATCTTAATATTCATGCGTTCAGTTGTAAAATATTATTTGACAAATGAATAATCCGCCCTCAATGCCGCTATGACACGTTCAGATGCAGGATATATTCGCATATTCTCGCGGGTCGGCCTGTGTTCGTATTGCGCATGATGTTCCGCACAGAGAATCATCACGTTTCGCGGGTCGTGCGCCATCTGCGGTTCGCTACCTCTGGAAATGACGTGGCTGATATATGTCGCGGAATATTCCTGCAATGGCCGCAGACATTCACAGCACATATGCGGAAACCTTTTCCACACCCACCTGTAAAACCTGTTGTTTTCCGCAGGCGTGTGCCCTCTGCCGAACAGTTCAGCCTGTATTTCCTTCCGCAGTCCTATATCCATTCGGAAACGCTTATCATAAAGCGGCTCGAAACCGTTTCCTTTTATGAAATCATATTCCTGCCGTGTCTTTATCATACGTTGAAATCTTCCAGTTCAGCCGTTTTTCCCTCAAGGATAAAGAGCCGGATTTCTTCAATCAGTTGCGGAATCGCCGCTGTCAGTTCAGCCGCCACCGGGCTGTCAGATACCAGCCACCGGACACGCGGTGTTTTGAACTTCGTCTCCCCGTATCCTGTCACTATCCAGCCGGATATTGCCACGCCACGCCTATCTTCCTTGCCGCAGAAATACACACCGTTCGGAACGATGTTCAATCCTGCATCATCATCCTTCCCGGTCAGCATACGTCCGGCAATCCGTTTCAGTTCATCATCAAAATATCTGGACAAATCCGGATGGATTATTCTTGATATCTTGACGTGATAATCATTTACGACCGTAACGCCCGTTTCATCCGTTTCCGCCGTGCGGTATCTGCAATCCACGTTCAACGGTTCAATCTTGAATGACTGCAATTCGAATTCCATGTTTCAATTTTTGAGATTCCCCGGTTCCACCGGTACGGGTTCCAGTTGTGCAACCGCTATTTCCACAAGTTTCTTGATATCCTCCACGATTGCAATTTCGGCCGGATTAGCCTTTTCCTTTCTCTGGTGCGCCAGCCAGTTATCCATGTATGCGACATAAAACGCGGGCGCGTTGTGAAATGTTACCATTATTTTGCTCTGTTTTCTATTTTAAGACATTTTCCTTTTCTGGACATATATTTTCCCATCCTTCGCGACAAAGTCCCTTAAAACGGCTTATTTTGCCAAAAATCTGATTATGCGTATCAGAGCCGCGGCCAGATTCATACCTACAGCCACGCCTGCGAAGAAAGCCAGCCAGAATTCGTTGTACCAGAATTTCCCGTTATTGCGCATCTTCAATATAGATATAAAGATTCTCTGCCGCATACTGTTGCAGCCACGCGATGAAATCTGACATCTGCGGGCCTGTCATCTGTCTGACAGATGTTATCATGCTCCCGTCATCCCTGCAAGGCGTGAACGGATATTCCGACAAAAGAAATTCTTCCACCCTTTCGACAGACATCCTTTCGCCCGTTTCTGCCATCGCCTTCTGGACTTCCGGAAGAATGTAATTCGCGTAATATGCCATCTGTGCGGTTGTCATTCCGGGTTCGGCTGCATCAATTCGCACGATAACACGCTTCCCCTTGTTCGACATGAGAAACGCATTCACCCTGTCCATCGGCAAACGCAGTTTACCTTCATCGCTGATTACACCGCTTTCGCTTATTGTTTTCATGCCAGCGTGTTTTCATACCAGTATTCAGTAACATATACCGTTGCACCGTAGCGTGTCCGGATGCTGACCTTGCGCCGCTTCAGAACAATTCCCGTTCTGTCCTCGATGCTCCAGACGATAGCAGACAGACGTGTAAATCCGAATTCCTGTATCGCCTTCCATGACGTTATCCGCCTTCCTTCCTTTTCCTGCAAATAATACAGTATTGTTTCCCATTGCGATTTCAATTCCGAGCCATCGGCCCTGTGTCCATAATGTGCCATGATAATTTATTTTTTTGAGTTTATTAATGATTCCAATTCCGGATATTTTTCCGCTGCAATCTGGACTATCGTCAAGTTATACGCTTGCTGTCCAAGTTGCAGGATATACTGTCTTTCCACAAACGGCTTCCAGATTGAATGGTCAAGCATCCCGGCATACAGCCCGGCGAAATCTTCGACCGATACATCCATGAACCGGTCTATGACGTGCGAAGGCAGTTTGTATCCCTTCGTGCCGCCAAGTTTCCGCATGGCTGCATAACTCGCACGAATCTTTTTCCGGTCATCCCTCTGCACCGTGAGATATGCAGCCAGATTATCCCGGAATCTGTCAGACCTGATAATATCCGCGATGCTCAATCCTTCCAGAGCATCAGCCATCTTTCTTTTCTGTTCTTCGTCCATGTTAAAATTCAAATCCAAGTTCTTTTGCCAGTTCCAGCGCTTCTTTCTTCGTATGTACGGATGATGGGATATTCACCAACTCCCCGCTATCCTTCCGTAAAGCGGAATAAAATTTATCCTTGACATCCGGATAATAGGTTCCGAACGGGTCTTTGCTGATTCCCCAATGTCTGCAACTGCCGTAACGAATCGTCCAATGGCAACCCGTGGAACCACACCCGCGAATGGCATTTTCCCGGCAACGTGTCGCCTTGAAGAAACGTCCATTCGGTTTCTGGAAAAAGATATATTCGCTATTGTTTATGTTTTCACAGGAGCAAAGACGTTCCCAATCCTTGCGTATATACGCCTGTTCGCTTTCTGTCAATTCGGACAAATGAAACTTTTCTTTGAGTTCGCTGTATCTGTATGACATGACTGTAAGGTTTAGATGTTCCGGTTTCTTTGTTATTGTGCCCCGGGTCGCCCCGGGGCTGTTGTTTTCTTACCAGATTGTCACATCTTGACAATGTATCCCCCTCTTGAAGCATTCCGCATATAGCATATCCTCATCTTTCATCGCGGAAAGAATAGCGGCATCCCGTGTCCGGACCAACTGCCAGTACGTGCAGCCCAAATCTTCACAGATGTACTCGATGAAATACTTTGTTTCCGTCCTTTTGGCTAATTCTACTGTTGTCATGGTCTTTTGTCTTTATTCTGTGAACCGGCACAGTCCGTTTTGTCTCATATTGACGGTACAAAGATATAAAGCCGTTTTTTGATTTCCAAAGGAATTAACTTTTGTTAAGATTTTTTAACATTCAGTCCAAAAACAGTTTCACATGCTCCCGTTCCGGCAATTGTGCCTTTAACCATTTCGGTTCGTGTACCAGCACCCACCGACCGAAATACAGAATGTTCAACGCATCCGCATTCCAGAGCGTGACACGGCTGTTCGGAAATTTTTCTGCCGCAAACATCTTGTATCTTCGTTTCTTTTCCGCCCTCGTTTCGCCGGAACCAGCCCTTCGCAGTCCAAGATATGCAGACCATTTCCCGGGATGCACCATGATATACGGGATGTCAAGCGTTCCCATTATGGCTTTCAGATGTTCGAAATTTGCCATCATTTTCTGAATGCGGTACATCTTTCCCATCGCAGCACATCCATCCTGCACCGCCACATCATCCGGACGGACAGACAATTTTTCCAGAAAAACGACCGTGTTATAACGCTCTGCATACATCGCCAATATGTCTTTTATCTGGCCGATTTCCTTCGGCATCCGGTACGTCTGCACATCATCCCCGACAGCAACGGCAATGCCGCCGCCGGATATGCCGGGGTCTATCGCAATGACACATTCAATCATAATTCAATTTTAAAATATCCCTCCATGAATTGTTTTGCATCAACAGCAAGTTCACTGAACAGCCCCCCGCTTATCGCCGATTGGTAATTCTCCATATTCTTGCAGAAAAGACGCATGAAAAAACCATTGTATGCACTGCCATTTATCTTGCTGTAATATTCTGTGTGTGTGTGTGTGTGTCAAGGTGCTTTTGATACGCCTTTATCTGGCTTTTCAACAGCATAGGAAAACGCATAAAATCCGCCTTCCCCTCATCACTTTGCAACGGACACGCCAGACATCCGAGCCTTCGCTCAACATGAAAATTCCCATCCGAATCATAATAGAGAGGTGCGCATTTTATCCCCCTATCCCGGATGAATGTTTCAACATCTTCATTAGACCATTCAAGGATAGGAAGATAAACTTTCACTTTCTCATCCTTCGCATACACGCGACATATCTCCGGTTCTTTATACCGCTCGTATCTTTTCGCGCTCTCGCATCTTCTTATTCCTTGAATAGCACGGTCATGAATTTTGTATTCCTTGAGATACTGACAACAGAACCTGCGGAATCTGGACGGAAGTCCCTTCTTTTCGATTAATTCATTAAACGTGAATTGGGGCTGTATTATCCGTACCTGTTTTTCCCTGCAATGTGCAATCGTCCCGGGCGGGTCTATTGTTGTGTTCCTGTATATAGGGAAAAATTTGATTCCGGACATTCTCGCAAGTTCCAGAATAACATCGGAATCCTTTCCGCCACTATAACATAGTTCTACCGGACCATCCTGCGGGATTGAGCGTAGCAGCGTAATGGCAAAGTCTATCTTCCGTTTTAAATTCATTGCTTTACAAGTTCTTTGATTGTCACATCCCGGAACGCCTTGATGCCGAAAATATCCGCAATCATCTTTTCTGCCTTCGCTCCCTTGCTGTTTTCCCAACCCGGAAGCAGAAAGATGTAATCGCACCTTAAAAGTACATAAATATCCGCTGCAAGCACGAATCGGTATCCGAATAAGTTATATAACGGCCAACGGGCAAGAAGCCGCCTTGCCGGATTAAATGGCCGAAATCCGAATGCCCGCAAAACATCTTCCGCCGCATCAAATTCTTTGAGATAATCCACCTTGTTACGCCCGGATATTGCACCGCTGATATATACCCGTTTCATTTTCTTTCAAGTTTACCTTCGATAAACTCCATTACATCTTCAATCGCAAACCTGTAACCATCCGTGACATGGCTATCTTCCATTTTCCTAAAGGTGTCTTCGCGCCTTTCCCACAGCCACGCCCGAACAGCGTCCAGCGTGTCAATCGCCGAAACAGCCATGCTGATTGCTTCAATCCGTTGCTCATCCAGCCAGCAGTGGCCGCCGTGCGGATATAGTTGCCGCAGATATTTTATCGCTTCGTCTGTTGTCATATATCTACCTGTTTGTGGACTATTGGCAGACACGGGTACGGCTGGCGCGTGAAGAACACTACACCCACACGGGATATTTCCTCCGGGCTGAACGTGGAGCCATGATACGCAAAACCATCCGACTTTACATGCCGTGCTTTCTCTATCGCGGCCGGTTCGTTCATAACGCCGTCAAACAGGCAGTAGTGCGATTCGCGCCTGCCTTTCTTAATCACCGCCCAAATAGTACAGTCCATAGCCTATCTTGTTTTTGTGTCATACATTCCTTTCGGAGCGGGCAGTGCCAGCCCCTTCTCAATTAAGCCGCGATAGTCAAAATAATGAGCATTGAGCCAATCATACTTTTCTTGAGAGAAGGTAATATCTACACATTCATCTATGTAAAATTTTCCATCGCACTCCCAAGTGACGGCATCAGTAAATTCCTTCTTTTCGTCCTCAGTCATACTCTCCATTGGACGGAGATATGGTTTGATGTCCCAAATGTTAAAAGCAGCAAGATGAAATGGAGAAAGTTTCACATCTTCACGCAATCTTCCATTGACATTGCGAACGCTTACAATTGTGTCATACGGCAACCTCGCACAAAGGTCGTTAAATGATAATTTTCTGTCTTGCTCGTTCATTTTCTTTTTCGTTTTAATTTAGTTACTTCATTATTCGCGTTTCCAAGGGCATCCGTCCATCGCAGGTTGGCTACCCGGTTGTCCTGGCGAACGGTGTTGATGTGGTCAACGTAGTTCATGCCGGATATACGCGGAAGGAATGCCTGCGCCACAATGCGATGAACCATGACGGCACTTGTCCACCCGTTTCGGCGGAGATACACTGCTGCGTAGCCACTCTTCTGAACGTACTGCTTGAGTACCTTGTTGTCCTTCTTGCGCATCACGCATCCATCCTCATTAACCATATAGTCAGGCCAGCCTTGCACATCACGCCATTGACAGTGCTCAGATTCATACTCATCGCATCCATATTCATCACATTCAGTATATCCGCACACGCAGATACCGTCAACAAGATTAATGCAAGGTTTTATTTCTTCGTTTGTCATAGTTTATCTTGTGTTATTTGTCCTTGATTAGCGTACCAATGAATCATCCGTCCCATCAATTCCAAACGTATATCATTGCTTGGACGATTATGTTCTACCCAAAATTTGACTAAAACAGAGTTCAATTCATAGAACAATTTGTCTTTCTCTTCTTGTGTCATTGTTTATTCCTCCATTGCTTTACGGAAGTCTTCAACTTTGTTTTTTGAATACGCAATTACTCTTGACCCGTCTAACACCACCAGTTGCCATTGCCCATCCTTGTACTCGTCTAATGTCTGGTAGATACCCGATAAACCACATCTGATGGTAAGATACATACCATCTTCTTTCACTGGGTAATGTGCTGGTTTAAACGGCTCTTCATCCGTAAAATCAAATATCCTTCTATCGTAGGACTTAATTTTCTTGTAAATTTCATCTTGTGTGTTCATAGTCTATTCCTCCATTAATTCGATTTTAATCTTGGCAATCCCGAGATGTTTATGTGTTGTACAATCATATTCGTATCTACCACAAGTTGCATTATCTAACTCTTCGAGAGTTTCTCGTACAACTCCATTTTTGTATTCAACTTTATGCGGATTATACGGGTTTGTTGTTGTATATTCCGTTTTGTACACATGCGTGTAACCTTCTATTGGAAATTTATTGTAACACATTGTCTATTCCTCCATTGCTTTTCGGAAGTCCTCGTACATGCTGCCCACCTCTTCGTCGTAGTCGGGGTGTGCCTCGTACACCTTCGCAACCCTCTCTTCCTCCGGCAGCGATTTCGCGTATTTGTCATCGGCATCGCGCAGGGCCTCCGCCGGCGTGTCGCCGTGGGCAAAGCATCCGCCCGACTTGGCGACGTAGCACGGCACGATGTCCACATTGCTGCGCAGCGTCGCGGCCTTCGCGACGTCCCCCTTGATGGCGTAGATGATGGTCGGAACGCCGTCAACGTCATACACCTTGCGGCCTTCTATCTCCGTTATTCCGTCGCCGTAGCCGTTGCCGTAGCCGTAGCCGTCGCCGTAGCCGTTGCCGTCGCCGTAGCCGTTGCCGTAGCCGTAGCCGTCGCCGTAGCCGGAGCCGTTGCCGTAGCCGGAGCCGTCGCCGTAGCCGGAGCCGTCGCCGTAGCCGTAGCCGTCGCCGTAGCCGGAGCCGTCGCCGGAGCCGTCGCCGGAGCTCAACCACCGGTCTATCATCACCGCGTCCATACCGGCTGCTTGTACAGGTTGTC
>JAZOXE010000105.1:0-3340 GCA_045659525.1 Faecousia sp.
AGAAATCCGCACCCAGTATGATGAGCCAAATGCGGAAATTATCGGTGATATGGTAGATGCCTTCGGCGGTAATGCTATGAGCGTAGAAGACAGTTGGAATTTGGTGAATCTGCTCAACAATTTACCCAACGGCGTGCAGTCTTGGAGCGAGGATATTCCCGGACTGGTGCAGACCAGTTTAAATTTAGGTATTGCCAAATTGAATGACCAATTGGAGTTTACCTTTGCAGTACGCAGTAGTGTAAATCGGGAAAAAGAAGAACTGTTAGAAAAGTTAAAAGATGTGGCGCAAGCCCATGGGGCGGATTTCTCTGTATTTGGATTGTATCCAGCCTGGGAGTATAAAAAGGATTCCCGACTTCGGGAAGTGGCAGTAGATACCTACACCAAAATGTACGGCAAAAAGCCGGAAGTACTGGCTATCCATGCGGGATTGGAGTGTGGACTTTTGTCGGAAAAAATCCCGGGACTTGATTGCATTTCTTTTGGACCGGAAATGCACGATATTCATACCAGCCGTGAAAGACTGGAAATTGAATCCACTGGAAGAACTTGGGAGTTTTTGCTTCAGTTGCTGAAGAATCTATAACGCTTCTTCCGGTAAAACTTCGGCATTTAAGGCGGAAATCTCATAGGCGGTGCGTTCAATCGCGCCATCTTCCGTTAGTTTTGTATAGTTTCGGCTTTGCAGTCTGCCACAGATGCGGATTTTGTCCCGCACTTGGCAGGCTGCAATTTCTTTTGCGGTTGCGCCCCATAAAATGCAGGGAAGATAATCTGCCCGGTGAAATGCCCGGGGTACTACCAGCATAGCGTCGCAGATTTCTCTGCCCAAGGGGGTGCGTCGGAATATTGGGCTTTTGCATAAAAGTCCCTCAATGCACACGTCATTACAAGGCTCTGCATCTTCAGTCGTAATGGATGAGGCAAAGACAAATATGTGTAAATGGCGAACCCCATCTTGCCGAAGATTATGAGAACGTACTTGTCCGGTAACAGTGATCATTTCCCCACCGCAAGGATCTAATGACATAAGCAAGGATTCCGGCGTGATGACTGGGATCAAGTCTACAGCGCCGGATAGTCGTTCCACTTCCAAAGCAAACCGAAAAAACCGTTTTCCGTGGTTTTCGTGGGAAAATTGGGGAAGGGCAAGAAGAGAGCCCCGAATCGTAATTGTGTTAACAGTATGTTCCATAGTACCACCTCAAAATCCAATGTATGTAACATTCTATGATAATGAGGAAAAATAAGAACGGAGAAATGGGGAACCATCCAAAATAGACTTGACAAACATAGGTGTCCGTGCTAAAATGGCTTGGCGTAACAGAATATATTTTTTATTCGGAGTGATACCCAAGAGGCCGAAGGGGCTCCCCTGCTAAGGGAGTAGGCGTGTTAAAGCGCGCGAGGGTTCAAATCCCTCTCACTCCGCCAGAAAAAAGACCACCCATCGGGTGTTCTTTTTTCTGGCATTGGTGTTTATGTGAGAGAAATTTGAATCTCCCCCAATTATAAGAATCGTAAAAACAGGGTGTATTTTACACCCTATTTTTATTTGTGCTTTAATTTTGTTTTTGTACCATCCGGGTCTACAATGTAGGTGTTTTCCAGTTGACCAACAAGACTTGCCTTTACGGAGTCAATATAAATTCTTCGCATTTTCTGCCGTTCTTCTGTTTCTTCCGGAGTCAGTTCCCGGGTTCTGGCAAGACGGGAAAGTTCGTTGATCCGCGCAATAACTTCATCCATTTTCATATCTATTTACCTCACTTAAAGCGGTTAATAACCACAGATATTCTACCTTTTTTTGTTTTGCCGTTAATTGTTTTTAGTTCCATTTTTCCTGCGCCTCGCAGGGATATGGTAGCGCCCGCCTCTACGGCTTTATCCGGTTTTGTGCAGGGGAGTCCGTTGATGGATGCACGGCCGGAAAGAATACCTTCCGTCGCGGTGGCGCGGGAAAGACTGAATCCTGCGCAAAGAACATTATCAAGACGCAAAGATGCCAAGGTATCTTTGATTTCTATAAATTCCGCCGTGGGCATACGTAAATCTTCCAATGAGATTTCTTCCAAGTGAAGTTTACTTCTACCGGCGGAAGTGAAATTTTGCAAAATATAAGCGCCGACTTCTTTTGTTACGAAGAAATCACAACTTCCTTTGTTTACACAAATATCGCCAACTGTTTCACGGCCGATGCCTGCGCCCATCAGCGCGCCTAAAAAATCTCGGTGGGAAAGACTATCTTCTGAATAAAATTTCGCGCGCAGACAGACAAAGGGCAGGGTGTCATCCCAAAAGGAATCATCTAAATAGTCCGGCAGAAAAATCAGCATTTTGCGGGTGGCATTTTCATAACCACCAAAGAAACGAAGACCGGAAATGTTTCCAAACAAACACTGCGCCATATATTGCTCCCTTGGAGAGAGAAATGGGGTGTTTGCGGGGATGTTCTTTTGAATTCCGGTATAGATTTTGTCCCAAATTTTAGCGAGGAAAATTTTGTCCTCTTGGTTTTGAGCAATTTTTTCAATGTTTTTGCGATCCATGGTATCACCAAAAGTATTATACCACAGGTTTTTTGCATTGCAAGGAAGTTTTTCTTGTTTCTTTGGCGGCGGTGGGCTATAATAGATAGTAAAGAGGTGATTGTGCAGTGATTATCGGAATTGTTGGCGGTGGGGCATCCGGAATGATGGCGGCGTTAACCGCATCGGAAAATGCCAATGCGCAAGTGATTCTATTGGAACGGCAGGCCCGGGTGGGCAGAAAACTTCAGGCAACCGGTAACGGCCGATGCAATTTAACCAACCTTAAAAGACAGAAAAATGGCTACCATGGTGATAACCCCGATTTTGCCGATTATGCACTTAAGCAATTCGGACCGGAGGAGACTTGCTCCTGGTTTCGGGATATGGGACTTTTCACAGTTGTGGAAGAAAGCGGAAAGGTTTATCCCTATTCAGATCAGGCAAATTCCGTGGTTGATGTTTTGCGTTTTGCTCTTGAAAAGCCGAATGTTCGAGTGGAAACAGGCTTTGAGGTTAAGAAAATTCAGCGCAATGCAGAGGGTTTTACCCTGACCGACGGTGAGAAAACGGTGTTTTGTCATAAATTGATTGTGGCCTGCGGTGGCTTGGCGGGAACAAAGTTAGGCGGTACTATGTCCGGGTATAGACTGCTGAACAAACTTGGGCATAAGGTTACACCCTTGCGGCCTAATTTGGTGCAACTGAAAACCGCATGGGGCGGAGTTACAGCGCTCAAAGGCGTCAGAGCCAATTGCTGCGCGCAAATTCTTCGCGACGGTGAACTTTGGACGGAAAGTTCCGGAGAA
>JAZOXE010000106.1:0-7179 GCA_045659525.1 Faecousia sp.
GCGCGCTCGAGTGTCCGTTCCCCGCCCCCAACACGCAGTCATTAGTTACGGACGGTCATCACAAGCCCGATCTGCACGCCTGCATCGCAGCACTTCTTAATCACTGCACACACGGAATTGATCACATTGAAATCCAATCCACGATGCAGATCACCTGCCAGGGCTTCGCCGCTGACTTTGAGCAAAATTCGTTTATACTTAATTTCAGACAAGGTTAACAACTCCTCTCTATCGCTCTTTATTTTAATATAAGATAGTCAAATTGACAACAACAATTTATCATTTTTCGCAAAATGTTTTTTCAATTTTTACAATCTTTCCTCCGCTTTTATCTTTTCGGCAGAATATTCCCGATTTTCAGTTGCAAAAAGGCTGACAATCGGTTATAATATTTGCAAATTTTGCAAACAGAGAGGATGTAATTCAATGGCTGAAATTACAGAAAGCAAAAATTTCATCCATGCCTTCATTGAGGAGGATATTGCCGATGGCGGACGTTATGCCGGCAAGACTGTGCATACCCGTTTCCCGCCGGAGCCTAACGGCTATCTGCACATCGGCCACTGCAAGGCACTGATCATCGACTTCGGCACTGCTGAGAAGTTTGGCGGCCTTTGCAATCTGCGTATGGATGATACCAACCCCACCAAGGAAGACGTGGAGTTTGTGGAAGCCATTAAAGAAGATATTCACTGGTTGGGATTTGACTGGGGTGACCGGTTCTACTTCGGTTCCGACTATTTTGAAAAAGACTATGAATATGCAGTAGAACTAATTCAAAAAGGTCTTGCCTATGTGTGCGAACTGACACCGGAAGAATTTAAGGAAAACCGGGGCGATTTAACTACCCCCGCCGTTTCCCCTTACCGGGACCGCCCCATAGAAGAAAGTCTTGATTTGTTTGCCCGGATGCGGGCCGGCGAGTTTGAAGACAACCGCTATACCCTGCGGGCAAAAATCGACTTAGCATCCGGTAACTTTAATATGCGGGACCCGGTCATTTACCGGATTCGGCATATGCATCACCACCGCCAAGGCAATAAATGGTGTATTTATCCTATGTACGACTTTGCCCACCCCATTCAGGATGCGCTGGAGGGTATTACCCACAGTTTGTGTTCTTTGGAATTTGAAAATCTCCGCCCCCTCTATAACTGGGTGGTTGAAAACGTATCTGTACCCCATCACCCCCGGCAGATTGAATTTGCCAGACTGGGCATTGACCACACTGTCCTTTCCAAGCGGAAACTTCGTCAGTTGGTGGAAGAGGGCCGGGTTTCCGGTTGGGATGACCCCCGGATGCCCACCTTGTGTGGCCTGCGCCGCCGGGGCTATACCCCCGCCGCCATTCGCAACTTCTGTGACCGGGTAGGCGTAGCCAAATCCCCCAACACCATTGAGTACGGTTTCCTGGAACATTGTCTGCGGGAAGATCTGAACGAAACCGCGACCCGGGTAATGGCCGTCCTTAAACCCATAAAACTTACCGTTACTAACTATCCGGAGGGCAAATCCGAAACCTTTGAAATCGAAAACAACCCCAACCGTCCGGAAGACGGCAAGCGCACTGTCACATTCTCCCGGGATTTGTGGATTGAATCCGATGACTTCCTGTGCGAGCCCATCCCCAAGTATAAACGTCTGTATCCGGAAGGACCGGAATGTCGGCTAAAAGGCGCTTATGTTATTAAATGCACCGGTTGTGTGAAAGACGAAAACGGAAATGTAACAGAAGTTCTTTGTGAGTACGATCCCGACTCCAAGGGCGGTGATCCTGCTGACGGTCGGAAGATCAAAGGCGCGGCAATTCATTGGGTGGATGCCCACACTTGTTGCGATGCAGAAGTACGTCAGTACAGCAACCTCTTTGACGATCCCGATCCCGATGCCGCAGGCAAAGACTTCCTCTCCTGCCTCAACCCCAATTCTTTGGAAGTCCTCACCGGATGTAAGGTGGAAGCGGGTTTGAAAAACGCAAAAGCCCCCTACTCCTACCAGTTTATCCGTCTGGGTTACTTCTGCCCGGACAGCAAAGACTGCACGCCGGAACATTTGGTATTTAACCGAAGCGTTAGTTTGAAAGACAGTTTTAAGCCCGCAAACGGCTAATTAATACCCCCGATTGGAACAACCAATCGGGGGTATATTTTATTCCTGGGATTCGGCATCCGAATCTTTTCTGTTTACATAGGCCATCAGTTCGTCTCCTGTGATGGTCTCCTTCTCCAAAAGGAATAAGGCAATTTCATCCAGCAAACTGCGATTTTCCGTCAGCAGGTTTTTCGCCTCTTCGTAACACCGGTTTATGAGTTTTTGCACTTCCTTATCCACTTGGGCAGAAGTTTCCTGAGAGCAGTCCAAATAGGTCTGTCCGTCTAAATACTCATTGGTCACTGTTGCCGGCGCCATAAGTCCAAGGGCATCGCTCATACCGTAAACGGTCACCATATTCTTTGCAAGAGTCGTTGCCCGGGAAATATCGTTGGAAGCGCCGGTTGTCTGCACGCCAAACACCACCTGCTCTGCCGCGCGACCGCCCACCAAAGTCCTGAGTTCCGTAAGCAGTTCCTGGGAGGTCTGCAAATACTTTTCTTCTTCCGGCATTTGCATAGTATATCCCAGCGCACCGGAGGTATGGGGCACAATGGTGATTTTCGATACTGGCTGGGCATTCTTCTCCAGCGCCGCAATTAACGCGTGTCCCACTTCGTGGTAGGCAATCAACCGTTTTTCCGTATCCGTCAAAACTGTATTTTTCTTTTCTGTGCCG
Organism: Faecousia sp.; assembly: GCA_045659525.1. Taxonomy (GTDB): domain Bacteria; phylum Bacillota; class Clostridia; order Oscillospirales; family Oscillospiraceae; genus Faecousia. Next base: position 2,771 of record JAZOXE010000106.1, read on the forward strand.
GCAATAACGGTTTCAAAAGATACCAGCAAATCCTCTTGATTGACCGCCTTTCTCCCCATTCGCACCGCGCGTAACGCCGCTTCATTGACTAAGTTTGCCAAGTCCGCGCCGACCGCACCGGCGGTTGCCTGGGCAATCCGTTTCAAGTCCACATCTTCCGCAAGTTTAATCTTCCGGGTATGGACTTTCAAAGTATCCAATCTGCCCTGGAAATTGGGACGGTCCACAATGATTCTCCGGTCAAAACGCCCCGGGCGAAGCAACGCCTTATCTAAAATTTCCGGACGGTTGGTTGCCGCAAGACACACAACGCCTTTTGAAGAATCAAAACCGTCGATTTCTCCTAACAGTTGGTTCAGCGTCTGCTCATGTTCGGAATTGCCGCCATAGCGGGAATCCCGGGAACGTCCTACCGCATCAATCTCATCAATAAAAATAATGCAGGGCGCGACTTTTGCCGCTTGCTGGAACAAATCCCGGACACGGCTGGCACCTACGCCAACAAACATCTCAACGAAGTCTGATCCGGATATAGAGAAAAAGGGCACGTTGGCCTCCCCGGCAACGGCTTTGGCAAGCAGGGTTTTACCGGTTCCGGGAGAGCCTACCAGCAGTGCGCCTTTGGGTAATTTCGCGCCGATTTCCGTGTATTTTTGGGGATTGTGAAGGAAATCGATAATTTCACCCAACGACTCTTTCGCTTCGTCCTGCCCCGCCACATCCGCAAATGTGACGCCGGTCTGCTTTTCCATATAAACTTTCGCCTTGCTGGCGCCGATGGAACCCATAATGCCCCCGCCGCCCATACGCTTTGCGATAAACGTCATAGAACCAAAGAGAACGCCAAACATGAGTACGTAGTATAAAATCATCATAATGGTAGAATTATCTTCTACGATTTGCTGATTGACTTTTACACCCATTTCGTGGAGGGTATCCGCAAGTTCCATTGCGCTGCCGGAAGGAAGTCCAGTATAGCAGGCTTTTTGCTCTGCCGCAGGTTTTTCCGCTTCTTCTCTGGTCAAGTATACTACCCGGTCATAACGCAGTTCCACTTCCGCAAGGTTATTCTCGTCCACAGCAGTAAGGAAATCGGAATAAGTCGTTTCCATATATTGACTTTTGGAAACTGAATTATAAATCGCGCTGACCGCGAGAACAATGGCAACTGTAATCAGCAGAATTGCCCAAAAATTCACTTTGGGACGTTTCGAACCGTCGTTTGGATTTTTCGGTGGTGTATTTCGATTCTGGTCCACTTTTCTGCCTCCTTTTTGCTTAATTTTTTCCATCATATCACATTTTTTCTTATCCTGCAATGAATGATACCTAAAATAGCAATGAATTTTCTGTTAATTTCTGTAACTGCGAAAAATATTGTTGAGGTTCCTGAAATAATCTGCTATAATATATTCGGTATTTTGAGATGTTTTGTCCGGAGGTAATCCATATGGCAGATGAATATAAGCGTCGGGACAGGCAACAGCCCCCGGAAGAGAATGAGGGCCAAATCGAGGGGCGGAATGCCCTGACAGAAGCCCTGAAAAGCGGAAAAACCATAGACAAAGTTTTGATTGCATCCGGTGAGACAGACCGGTATCTTCAAAAACTTGCCGCCCAGGCAAAAGAAGCCGGCGCAGTTGTGGTTCCTGTGGACCGTCGGAAATTAGACGCAATGAGCACTACCCGGGCGCATCAAGGTGTAATTGCACTGGTTGCCGCAAAAGAGTATTGCAGCATTGACGAGATATTAGAAGAGGCTAATTGTCGGGGTGAAGCCCCTTTGTTAGTCATTTGTGATGAACTTTCCGACCCCCATAATTTAGGCGCAATTTTACGGTCTGCCGAGTGCGCAGGCGCTCACGGTGTTATCATCCCCAAACGCCGCAGTGTCGGTCTGACCGCCACTGTCTCCAAGGCTTCTGCAGGCGCCGTAGAATATATGAAAGTTGCCCGGGTCACCAACATCAATGCCGCCATTGAAGAACTAAAGAAAAAAGGCGTATGGATTTTTGGCACTGCCGCAGAGGGTTCCATTCCTATGTATCGCGCAGATTTAACCGTACCTTCCGCCATTGTTATCGGTTCAGAAGGTGACGGCATGAGCCGCTTGGTGAGAAAGAATTGCGACGTTACCGTCAGCATTCCTTTGCGGGGAAATATTACTTCTCTAAACGCATCTGCCGCCGCCTCAATTCTTCTTTATGAGGCAGTTCGGCAAAGACTGGAGGTATAATATGGACGAAAAAGATACCTTGGAATTTACATTAGAAGATATTATGAAAGAATTCGGCTCTCATGCTGATGAAGAAGTCTCCCAATATCCGGAAGCGGAAGTGCAAGAGGAAACGCCGGAAACTAAAACAGCAGAAGAACCGGAAATGCAGGAAGAACCCTCGGTTGAAGAAGACGCGGAATGTCCGCCCGTCTCGGTCACTTCAGAAACCGTCACAGCAGATACCATCCGTTTGGATTTATCCCAACTGCCCAAAGGTCAAGTAAAAAACGCCCAGCCGATTTTGGAAGAGACAGAAGATACCCGTGAGCCTTTCTCCGATCAGTGGGAACCGGAATACGAACAACCTATGGGCGAATATGTTCCCACACCCCAGATTATTGCCCACCCTCGTTCCCGGTTGCGGGAACTGAAGCGAAAACTGGTTGCCGGTCCGGAAAAGCAGTATTACGCTCTTCTGGAAAAAGGTTTTGGCAAATTGCAAGCCGCGATTTTCCTCAGCGCTTTGGTAGTTTTCATTTCTGCCATTGCTACCTTTATGCACGCCTTTGGTCTTGTGCAGGAAAACCGTCTGCGGTTTTTGGTTTTCGGTCAATTTTTGGCTATGCTGATTTCCGCACTGTTAGGCTCTTATCAGTTAATTGACGGTGTTGCCGATTTGCTGCATAAGCGTTTTACCCTAAACACACTTTTGGTATTTACGTTCCTGGCCTGCTGTGTAGACGGTGCTTTGGGACTTTACCAATTACGCATCCCCTGCTGCGCCGCCTTTAGTCTGCAAATGACGATGTCCCTTTGGCGCACTTATCAAAAACGAAACACCAAATTGGGACAACTGGACACGATGCGTAAAGCAACCCATTTGGACTGCTTAAGCGCCGTCGATGATTACTGTGGTGGCAAAAAAGGTCTGCTTCGCCGGGAGGGCCAAGTAGAAGACTTCATGGACAACTACCAAGACACCCCCGCTCCGGAAGCGGATCTTAACAAATACGGACTGATTGTCCTTTGCGTCGCAACGGGCATTGCCATCGCCGCCGGCGTTCTGCAGGGTATTGCCGTCGGTGTTTTACCGGGCATCTCTGCCGGTATTCAAGTGCTGGCTGTCTCTGTTCTTGTGGCTGTTCCTGCCACCGCCTTTATTGCCGTTTCCCGACCCACTGCCGTTTTACAACGGCGGTTGCACGCCATTGGCGCTGTCATTTGTGGTTGGAAAGGCGTAGAGGGTTTGTCGGGAGAAGTTGCTTTTCCCGTAACAAATGAAGACATTTTCCCTGCCGGAACTACCCGTATGAACGGCGTTAAGTTCTTCGGTCCCCGGGAACCTGACGATGTAGTTGCATACTGTACCGCCATGATGGTCGCAGACGGCCACGGTCTTGCCCCCCTCTTTACGCAAGTTTTGGAAAGCCGGAACGGACGGTATTATGACGCCAAAGACATTACCTTGTATGACGGCGGTATCGGCGGTTTCGTAGAAGGTGAATCTGTTTTAGTGGGCAGTCTGAACTTCCTCAGAGATATGGAAGTAGAACTGCCGGAAGGCATCCGGATAAACCAGGCAATCTGCATTGCCATTGAAGGAGAACTTGCCGGTGTATTTGCCGTGAATTACGACGCTCTGCCCAGTTCCTGCGCCGCTATGCGGACATTACTGGGCTATCAGGGACTAACCCCCGTTCTTATGTCCTGCGATTTTAACTTAACAGAACGGTTTTTGCAAAACAAACTGGATATAAAAACCAAACGACTTCATCTTTTAACCCCGGAGGAACTTGCAGAAGTTTCGGAGAAAACACTTTCCGAGGGCGCGCCTGCTTTGGCAGTAATCACCGGAGAGCACCTGCTCCCCTTTGCCTATAGCGCCACCGGCGCCCGCACCTTAAAATCCGCCGCACGAACCGGCGCAATCATTCATATGGTAGGCGGCGGCATTGGCCTTGCCATTATGCTGACCTTGGTCATTTTAGGCGCTTTACACCTGATGACTCCCGCCAATATGTTCCTTTACCAACTGGTGTGGATGATTCCGGGATTCCTAATTACTGAATGGACTCGCTCAATCTAATAGAACAAAAGATGCCGACACGAATGTGTCGCCATCTTTTTGTACACCTTTTACATTTTGCGTCACTCACGTACACAGTTATAAAGCGGGAGCGACGCAAAGACA
>JAZOXE010000107.1:0-15773 GCA_045659525.1 Faecousia sp.
GGTGTTTTTTGCCAAAATAGTAATACCCCGCTCCCGTTCCAAATCCCCGGAGTCCATAACCCGGTCTTGTGTGGCCTGGTTTTCCCGGTAAATACCGCCTTGTTTCAGTAATTCGTCTACCAATGTGGTCTTGCCGTGGTCGACGTGGGCAATAATGGCAATATTGCGAATATTTTCCTGGTTTGCCATAAAAACGCTCCTTGTTTATTTGAAATCTCTCTAATTTTGAACTATACCATATTACCAAAAAAAATGCAACAAAGTTAGTAAAGTTTTACGAAAATTATTCCCTTTCCCCGACTCTTCAATGCTTGACCGCAGAGAAAGAGTATGGTATGATAAGTAAAATATTCACCGGAGGCGTTGTTATGGCAAAAAAGGCCTTTACTTATCTGGTTATTTTGTTCGTTTCCTTTGTTTACGCTGCTACTTTTCACATTTTCATTTTCCCGAACAATTTCGCTCCCTCCGGCTTAAACGGCATTTGCACAATGGTGCAGTACCTCTTCCATTTTAATTTGGGGTATTTGAACCTGCTGTTAAATGTGCCCCTTGTTATCGCGGTTTTCTTCCTTGTAGGAAAACCCCAGGCGTTGCGAGCCGGCTTTTTTACCGTCGCTTTTTCTGTGTTTGTACTTTTGCTGGAAAAGGTGGATTTAACCCCCTTTATTTATTATACGGAAAACGGCACAAGCCGTATTTTAGGGCCCATTGTGGGCGGTCTGATTGCCAGTGTGGGGCTGACGGTTTTGGCAAAAGCCAACGCCTGCGGCGGCGGCACGGAATTTATCGCCTTGCTTGTCAACCGTTTCCATCCCCAACTGAATTTCTACTGGTTTGCCTTTGCGCTGAACGTATTGGTTGCCGTGCTTTCCTATTTTGTCTACGGCTACCAAATCGAGCCGGTGATTTTAAGTGTTCTTTACTGCTTCTCTTCCAGTATTGTTCGCGCGCAAGTTATGGAAAACAGCACCCGGGCGGTACGTTGCGAAATCGTTACCCCCTATCCGGAAGCCCTGGCAAAAGACATTTCGGATAAACTACGCCACACCGCTACCTTGCTTCCGGGCAAAGGCTATTACTCCGGAAAAGAAGTCAGCGTGCTGGTTTGCATTATCAATAAAACCCAAGTAGAATCCCTAAAATCTGTTGTAAAAACCCATCCCGGCTGCTTTGTTTCCTTAAGCCGCGTGGATGTGGTATGGGGAAATTTCCGCCGACTGGACAGTCACGGAAATCCGGAAAAAGAATTTGTTGACGCCGGCAAATAAACAGGCGTGTCTCTTTGATTACACTTATGGAGGTTATAACTATGGCGCATTATTATCCCGAACCCAGTCATACATTCAGCGAATATCTGCTGGTGCCCGGCTATACATCGGAAGACTGTATTCCCGCAAACGTCTCCCTGCGTACCCCTTTAGTGAAATACCGCAAAGGGCAGGAAGAACCGGCTATTTCTCTGAACATTCCTATGACTTCCGCCATTATGCAGTCCGTTTCCAATGATACTCTGGCTATCGCTTTGGCAAAAGAGGGCGGCTTAAGTTTTATTTTCGGCTCGCAATCCATTGAATCCCAAGCCGCTATGGTGGCAAGAGTCAAAAGTTATAAGGCCGGTTTCGTGGTTTCCGCCTCCAACCTCACCCCCGACGCCACTTTGGCTGACGTTCTGAATTTGAAGGAGAGAAACGGCTTTTCCACCGTTGCCATTACCCACGACGGTTCCGCAAACGGCAAACTCTTGGGTATCGTAACCAGCCGGGATTACCGGATTTCCCGTATGGACATCAACGAAAAGGTTGCTACCTTTATGACACCCCGGGAAAAATTGGTAACTGCCCCGGCAGACACCACCCTGAAGCAGGCAAATGATATCATTTGGGAGAACAAGTTGAATTCTCTGCCCATTGTAGACGCAAACGACAATCTTTTGTATTTCGTTTTCCGGAAGGACTACGCCTCCCACAAGGCAAATCCCCAGGAACTGCTGGACAGCAAAAAACGGTATTTGGTAGGCGCAGGCATTAACACCCGGGACTACGAAACCCGTGTCCCCGCCCTGCTGAACGCCGGCGCAGATGTTTTGTGCATCGACTCCTCCGAAGGTTACTCCTGCTGGCAGGCCAACACCATCAAATGGGTGCGGGTCACCTATGGCGACAGTGTAAAAATCGGCGCCGGAAACGTCGTTGACCGGGATGGTTTCCTCTTCCTTGCGAAAGCAGGCGCAGACTTTGTAAAAGTGGGCATCGGCGGCGGCTCTATCTGCATCACCCGGGAAACTAAGGGTATCGGCAGAGGTCAGGCCACTGCCCTCATTGAAGTGGCTGCCGCAAGAGACGAATATTTCAAGGAAACCGGCATTTATGTACCCATCTGCTCCGACGGCGGCATTGTCCACGACTATCATATGACGCTGGCCCTTGCCATGGGCGCTGACTTTATGATGTTGGGCAGATACTTCGCCCGATTCGATGAATCTCCCACCCAAAAGGTGATGGTAAACGGCGCTTATATGAAAGAATACTGGGGCGAAGGCTCCAACCGCGCCCGGAACTGGCAGCGTTACGATTTGGGTGGCAACACCAAACTGACCTTTGAAGAAGGTGTCGACTCCTACGTTACCTACGCCGGTTCTCTCCACGATAACGTGGAAGCCAGCCTGTATAAGGTAAAGTCCACTATGTGTAACTGCGGTGTTACCACCATTCCCGCATTACAGGCAGAGGCAAAGATGACCCTGGTATCCTCTGTTTCTATTGTAGAAGGTGGCTACCACGATGTCACCTTGCGCTCCACTAACCCTGTAAAGTAAAAAGAAAACCCGCCCCATAAGGGCGGGTTTTTTACCGTTTCAGGCGTTTTTCTAACGTTGCGGCAGACATTGCCGACTCATAAATACGAATCATTCCGTATTCTGCCGTTACCACATAGGATTTGGGCAAGTCATCGCAGGAGACAACGCTCCCTTCTTCCTGGGCTTTTCTCAAAAAATCCCGGGTGCGTTTGGATGTGGTGGTGTTATCCATATCGAATATGCCCACCACACTGCTCTCCCGCACAGCCATATCGTTACCAATGGAAAGATACATTTCTCCTCCGCCTAATCACCTGTAAGGGGGTTTCCCGCCCTTACAGGGTTTTTATTTTCTGCCACTGACTCACCGCAAGTTGGTCGCAGCGGTTATTATAGGGATTTTCTGCGTGGCCCTTTACCCAGTGATAGTTCATTTTGTGAGCCGCCGTCAGTTCCAGCAGAATTTCCCACAAGTCCGGGTTAAGGGCCGGCTTTTTATCCGCTTTTCTCCAGCCTTTTTCCCGCCAGGAAACCGCCCAGCCTTTTTCCAGCGCATCGATCACATACTTACTGTCGGAGTACAGTTCTACTACGCAGGGTTCTTTCAACGCTTTTAGTCCTTCAATGACCGCTGTCAGTTCCATCCGGTTGTTGGTGGTGTTTTCTTCACCGCCGGAGAGGACTTTCTCCGTATCCCGGTACAAAAGAATCGCACCCCAGCCTCCCGGTCCCGGATTTCCGGAACAGGCTCCATCGGTATAAAGTGTTACGGTTTTCACCCTTCGTTCTCCTCTTCCGGGGAAACCGCCTGCAGTCCCACTAATTTATTGCCCGGCTCAATCCGCATAACAATAACGCCTTGCACATCCCGCTTATAAACATTGATGGAGGCTGCAGGGACCCGGATAATTACGCCGCCGTTTTCAATGAGCATAACATCGTCATTCTCGCTGACCAGACAGCATCCGGCAACCTTTCCGGTTTTCGGCGTGATATTGTAGTTCTTCAGGCCCTTGCCGCCGCGGTTCTGGGCAACCTTCTCTCCGCCGGGGCCGGTACGCAGGTATTCCTGCAACTGGGTACGCTTACCGTAACCGTTTTCCGTTACCGTAAGCAACGTTGTACCCTCTACCGCTTTTTCTGCACCGATAACCCGGTCGCCGGGATTCAGGAGAATACCCCGCACGCCTGCCGCATCTCTGCCCATAGGCCGCACATCATTTTCGTTGAAGCAGATCGCCATGCCCTCTGCGGTAGCCAGCAGAATATTGTCGTCGCCCTCTGTGCGGATTACGTTAATCAGTTGGTCTCCTTCATCCAGGGTAATTGCCCGGATGCCGGTCTTTCTGCGGGTATTCAGGGCCACAAAGGGAATCCGTTTTACCGTACCTTTGCGGGTAACCATCATCAGATATTCGTTTTCGTAGAATTCCCGGGTAATCACCATAGCGGTGACATTTTCCCCTTGTTCCAAAGGCAGTACGTTTATCATTGCCGTACCCCGGGCGGTTCTGCCCGCTTCGGGAATCTGATACCCCTTCCGATGGTGCACCCGGCCCATATCCGTAAAGAACAAAATGTGGTCGTGGGTAGAAGCCACATTCAAACTCTTAACATAGTCTTCTTCCTTCAGGTTTTGGGCATTGACACCCCGACCGCCCCGGCTTTGGGTGCGGTAGGTATCTACCGGCATACGTTTCACATAACCTTGGTTGGAGATGGTAAAGACACAGGTTTCTTCTTCAATCAAGTCTTCAATATCAATCTCATCCTCAATATCCTGAATCTCCGTCTTTCTCTCATCGCCGAACTTGTCCCGGATTGCCAGCAGTTCTTCCCGCAAAACGCCCTTGAGTTTTTCGTTGTCTGCCAGAAGTTCCTGATAATAAGCAATCTTTTCCTGCAGTTCATCAAATTCTGCCTGGAGTTTTTCTCTGTCCAGTCCTTGCAGGGCTTTCAAGCGCATATCCAAAATGGCCTGGGCCTGCACATCGTCCAAACCGAACCGCTCACAGAGTTTTTCCTTGGCATCATCATAAGCGGAGCGTATAATGCGAATGACTTCGTCAATATTATCCTGGGCAATCAGCAAACCTTTCAGTAAATGTGCCCGTTCCTGGGCCTTTTTCAGGTCATACTGGGTGCGCCGGGTAAGCACTTCCATTTGGAAAGTGAGATACTCGTCGATAATCTGCCGCAAAGACAAAATCTTCGGCTGCTTTTGGTCATCCACCAGCGCCAGCATAATAATGCCGAAACTGCTCTGCAGCGCGGTTTGCTTAAAGAGGGTGTTGAGCACCACTTGGGCGTTGGCATCTCTCTTCAGTTCAATGACAATCCGCATGCCGTTGCGGTCTGTTTCATCCCGCAAATCGGAAATGCCGTCTAAACGCTTATCTTTCACTTGGTCGGCAATGGTTTTAATCAGTTGCCGCTTGTTTACCTGATAGGGAAGTTCTGTTACGATAATCCGAATCCGGTCGTTTCCGAATTCTTCAAATTCCGTTCTTGCCCGGACAACCACTTTGCCGCGGCCGGTGGCGTAGGCAGCCCGAATTCCGCTTCTGCCCATAATGATTCCGCCGGTGGGGAAGTCCGGTCCGGAAACATATTCCATTAAATCCACCATAGAAACTTCCGGATCGTCAAGCACGGCTACGCAGGCGTTGATCACTTCCGTCAGGTTATGGGGCGGAATGTTGGTTGCCATACCAACGGCAATACCGGAAGAACCGTTTACCAGCAGGTTGGGGAAACGGCTGGGAAGCACCCGGGGTTCTTTTCGGCTTTCGTCGAAGTTGGGATCCCAGTTTACGGTATCTTTGTCAATATCCCGGAGCATTTCGTTGGAGAGTTTGGACATTCTCGCTTCGGTATAACGGTAAGCAGCAGGGGGGTCGCCGTCAACAGAACCGAAGTTACCGTGGCCGTCTACCAACATATACCGCATAGAGAAGTTTTGCGCCAAACGCACCATAGCGTCATATACGGAACTGTCGCCGTGGGGGTGGTATTTACCCAAAACGTCACCGACACAGGTGGCAGACTTTTTGAAAGGCTGGGAAGAAGTCAATCCGCTCTCGTACATGGTGTACAGAATTCGGCGGTGTACCGGCTTCAATCCGTCCCGCACGTCAGGCAGGGCGCGGCCAACGATGACGGACATGGCGTATTCAATATAGGATTTTTCCATTTCGTCCACCAAATTGGATTGGGTGATGGACTGTTCCGGGAACATAATGTCCTCCGGCTTATAATCTCTGTTATGCTTTGCCAAAATCTGTCACCTCCTTAAATGTCGATGTTAATGGCATATTTGGCGTTGCGCTCAATCCATTCTTTCCGGGGCTCAACCTGTTCTCCCATAAGCACCGTAAAGATTTCGTCCGCGCGAATTGCGTCGTCTAATGTAATCCGCCGCAGTGTCCGCTTTTCCGGGTCCATTGTGGTCTCCCACAATTCGTGGGGGTCCATTTCACCCAAGCCCTTAAACCGGGAGATTTCCACTTTGGCGTTGTTTTCGCCCCGAAGTTCGGCAGATACTGCATCTCTTTCTTCGTCCGAGTACGCTCCCCGCTCGGTTTTGCCCCGTTTCAGTTTATAAAGGGGCGGTACGGCGGAATATACATAGCCGTTTTCAATCAGCGGCCGCATATACCGGAAGAAGAATGTCAGCAAAAGGGTACGGATGTGAGCGCCGTCCACATCCGCATCGGACATAATCACAATCTTGTGGTAGCGCAGTTTTTGGAGGTCGAAATCCTCGCCGATGCCGCCGCCTAATGCGATAATCAGAGGAGAGAGTTTATCGTTGCCGTAAATCTTGTCCGCCCGGGCTTTTTCTACGTTGAGCATTTTACCCCACATAGCCAAAATTGCCTGGAAACGGGAGTCTCTGCCTTGGATGGCAGAGCCGGCTGCAGAGTCACCCTCGACGATGTAAAGTTCGCAAAGAGCCGGGTCTTTTTCATTGCAGTCCTGGAGTTTATCCGGCATACCGCCGGATTCTAAACCGGTCTTTTTCCGGGCATTTTCTCTTGCTTTCCGGGCGGCTTCTCTTGCCCGGTTTGCCATCATCGCTTTTTCCAAAATGATTTTGGCAGTGGCAGGGTGTTCTTCAAAATAGGTGGCCAGTTGGTCGCCCATGATCTGCTCTACCAATGTACGGATGTAGGCATTGCCCAATTTTGCCTTTGTCTGGCCTTCAAACTGGGCATCGGTCAGTTTTACGGAAATGACCGCGCTGATACCCTCCCGGCAGTCTTCGCCGGAAACTTTATCGTCTCCTTTGATTATGCCGGTTTTGATACCGTAGTTATTGAGAACCCGGGTTAATGCGGTCTTAAAACCGGTTTCGTGCATACCGCCCTCCGGTGTGCGCACGTCGTTGGCAAAAGACTGCATAGTTTCGTTATACCCGTCGTTATACTGAATGGCAATTTCCGCAGAGGCATCGTCCTTTGCCCCGGAAATATAAATCACGTCTTCGTGGATAACCGTCTTTTTCTGGTTGGTCCAAGTTACAAATTCCCGAATACCGCCCTCATAGCACATGGTTTCGGTTTTGATGTCGTCCTCATCCCGGGCATCGGTAATGGTGATGGAAAGTCCCGCATTCAAACACGCCTCTTCCCGCATCCGGTCGTGGAGAACGTCATAACTGTAAATCACATCATCGAACATCTCCGGATCGGGCTGGAAGGTAACTTCTGTTCCGTTCTTTTCCGTATCTCCGATAATGGTCATTTCCTGGGTGATACCGCCCCGGGCAAACTTCATTTCGTGAATTTTGCCGTTTTTGTATACCCGGACTTTCATCCACTGGGAAAGGGCATTTACTACGGAAGCGCCTACGCCGTGCAGACCGCCGGGAACCTTATAACCGCCGCCGCCAAATTTTCCGCCGGCGTGAAGCACCGTAAATACAACTTCCATTGCCGGCCGACCGGTTTGCGCCTGGATATCCACGGGGATACCGCGGCCGTCATCGGTTACGGTTATGGAATTGCCGGGGTTAATGGTTACGGTAATGTGTTTACAGTACCCGGCCAGTGCCTCGTCAATGGCGTTATCCACAATTTCATATACCAGGTGATGCAAACCGGAACTGGACGTAGAACCGATATACATGCCCGGGCGCTTACGAACCGCTTCCAGGCCTTCCAAAACCTGAATTTGTTCCGCGCCATATTCTTGTGTTACTTTCGTTTCTTCCGACATAACTGCCTCCTAAAATACCATGCTAATATAGAAACATAAAATCCGTTTATTTTTTCTTTCCGGTAGTGATTTCCAAGGTATTACCCAATTTTGTAAACCGTCCCGGCTCACAGCAGGTTATAAAAACCTGCCCTTGCGTGATTTGATTTAATACAAAGTCTTGCCGTCTTTCATCCAGTTCCGATAAAACATCATCCAATAAAAGCAGGGGAAGTTCTCCGCTTTCTTTTTTCATCAGTTCCCTTTGGGCCAATTTCAAACTAATGGTTGCCGTACGTACCTGCCCCTGGGAGCCAAAGGACTTAATAGGCAAGCCGTTTAAAGAAACTATGAAGTCATCTTTATGGGGGCCTGTTAAACACTGGGCGCTTTCAAGTTCCGCCATATAATGGGTTTTCAGATGTTCCTGCAAATTTTCCGTCAGCGTTTCAATGGATGCAAAGGGATCTGTAACCGTGGAAACCGTTTTATAAGTAAGAGAAAATTTCTCTTTTCCGCCGGAAAACAGACGGTGATATTCTTCCGCTTCCCGGCTTAAGCCTTCAAAAAACCGGGCTCTGTACGAAATCAGTTGTGCTCCCACCCGGCAAAGCCGACTATTATATTCCGGGAGGATGTCCATGATTTCCGGCTGTAAAAAACGATTTTTCAGAATCCCGCTTTTTTGTTCCAAAATGCGGTTGTACTCCGAAAGGGCGGCTTCATAGTTCGGGCGAAGTTGACATAACACAGAGTCTGCTAATTTTCTCCGGTTACATCCACCGCCTTTTAACAGCATCAAGTCTTCCGGACAAAAGAGCACTGTCTGTAAAACACCGGCAATTTCTCCGGCGGTTTTTTGTTTGATACCGTTTCGGAAAATTTGTCTTCCACGGCGGTCATTAAAAAGGAGCCAACGCAGAGATTGCTCTCTTTCCTGAGAAAAAATCTCTCCCTTTATCTCACCGAAGGGCGCGCCAAAGAAAATCAGTTCTCCAGTTTTTTGGGTGCGGAAACTTTTTCCGCTACCCAAATAACAGATACTTTCCAAAAGATTGGTTTTTCCCTGGGCATTTTCCCCAACAATCAGGGTTACCCCCGGTGCAAAGGTAAAGTTTTCTTCCCGGTAATTTCGAAAATCCTGCAGGTATAAATTATTGAGTTTCATAAGCGCAAATCACATAAAGCCCGCCTGCAAAGGAAAAGCGGTCACCGGGATACAGTTTCTTTCCCCGCATAGTACACACTTCCCCGTTTACTTTCACAAGCCCGTCTTGAATCACGTTTTTTCCTTCCCCACCGGAAGAAACCGCATTTCCAAATTTCAGCGCTGCTTCCAACTTAATAAATTCCGTACGAATGGGAAGGTCTATTTCGTTTTCCTTCTTCTTTACCGTAACTTTCATTTTTTCTCCTGATTAGTTGCTTTTAATCCGAACCGGAAGCACCATATAAGCAAAGTCTTCTTTTTCATCTACCGGTGTCATAACAATGGGAGAAAGACCGTTGGTCAGTTCCAACACCACTTCTTCTCCGGGGATTGCCCGCAGAGCATCTATGAGATACCGCACATTAAAGCCAATTTCCAAATCCCCGCCGTTTCCGGCCAAGGAGCATCTGTCTTCCGCTGCGCCGATGGTGGTGTTGGTACGCAGTTGCAATAACTGGTCGGAAAATACGCACCGTACCGGGCTCTTGTATTTCTCGGAAACAATCAAACCGACTCGTTCAATAGAAGATGCCAAATCCTGTACATTGGCAACCAATTTAATGGGACAACCGGTGGGAACCACTTTCCGCCAATCCAAAAAATCTCCCTCTAAAAGCCGGCATATTAAGGTGGCAGAACCGATTTGGAATAAAATATGCTTCGTTCCCAAAACAAATGCGGTTGTTTCTTCTTCATCCGTCAGAATTTTTTCTACTTCTTTCAGGCTCTGGGATGGTACAACAAAGGATATTGTACGACCGGTGGGTTCTTCTGTGTGGTAAGTTCTTCTTGCCAGACGGAAGCCGTCAACGGCGATTGCAGAAATGCTGTTTTCCTCTACTTCAAACTTAACACCGTTGTGAATCGGTCTTCCCTGATTCTCTGCGGCAACGGCAAAAATCGTCCCGGAAATCAATTCTTTCAATTTATTTTCAGGAATGAATACTTTCCGTCCGCTATCCACATCGGGAAGTTCCGGATAATCTTCCGCGCTTTCGGCAGAAATGGTGAAAGAGGCATAACCTGCGCGAATGGAAACTTTGTAGTTTTCATCCACAACCACCGTTACCGGACCCTCCGGCAGACGACGAATAATATCGGCAAACAGTCTTGCCGGTAAAATACAAGCGCCGGCATCGCTGATTTCCGCATCAATACTGTAAGTAATGGCTGTTTCCATATTATAACCGGTCAGTTCCAGCCCTGCGTTGGCACGGCACAAGATGCCTTCAATGGCAGAAAGAGAACTTTTTTGCGCAACGGTACGGCTGGTGATATTTAAGCCGGTTACCAGCATATCTTTTTCACAGGTAAAACGCATAACGAAAACCTCTTTTCTGTAAAAATAATAAATATATTTATATAAATAAATAAGTTTGGTAGTAATAACAGTAGTAGGGGAAAACACATGTGGAAAAATGGAAAAAATCCTTTTATTATGCGACTTTTTTATTCACAAAGGGGAAAGAAAGTTTTCACAAGTTTTAAACACGGTGTAAAAACGGTTACAAATGTAAAAATTTCTCCACCGTAAAGTTTTCCACTTTCCACATATGGCTGGGGAAAATTAAAGGCTGGAATTGATGTTGGCGGTAATGTCCTGAATATGATCCTTTAAAAGGGTATCTCCGTTTTGCAGTGCCGCTTCCACTTTTCGAATAGAGTAAATCACTGTAGAATGGTCTTTATTCAGTTCTTTACCGATAACCAAAGTGCTTAAGTTTGTCAGTTTTCGAATCAGATAAATGGCAACCTGCCGGGCTTCTGCTGTGCCGGCGTTACGCAGGGAACCTTTCAATACTGATTCATCCACAGAGTAAAATTTGCAGACGTGGCTAATAATAAGCGCCGGAGTCGGCAAGGCATTCCCATCGCCTTTAAACATATCGCTAATGCACTTTGCCACATTTTGTAAATCCAAAGGCATTTGGTTTAAGTCCCGGTATGCCAAAATTTTTTTAACGGTACCTTCAATCTGCCGAACGTTGCTGGTAACATTGGTAGCAATATAGTTACAGACTTCATCGTTTAATTCCAATCCCAAGGATTGGGCCTTATTTTTAATAATGGCCATACGGGTTTCATAGTCCGGCGGTTGAATATCCGCCATGAGACCCCACTCAAAACGGGTTTTCAACCGGTCTTCCAAGGTGTTGATATCACTGGGTTTCCGGTCGGAAGTCATAACAATTTGTTTATGCTCTTCAAAGAGTTTGTTAAAAGTATGGAAAAATTCTTCCTGAGTGGATTCTTTGCCGGCAATAAACTGAATGTCATCAATTAAGAATAGGTCCGCTTCCCGGTATTTACTGCGGAACTCCACATTTTTACCGGATTGGATGGCGGCAATCAGTTCGTTTGTAAATTGGTCGCCTTTAATGTAAACCACTTTTGTATTGGGATTCTTTTTTCGAATACCATTGGCAATGGCATACAAAAGGTGGGTTTTACCCACACCCGCAGGACCGTAAATAAACAGAGGATTATAAACCTGTCCGGGATTGTTGGTAACAGCAATGGCTGCGCCGTGGGCAAATCGGTTGGACGGGCCAACAACGAAACTGTCAAAAGAAAACTGAGGATTAAAATCCATAGCGGTGCGCTGGGTTTCTTTTTCGTTATAAGCCTTCAGTTCTTCATCACCGAAGACAACCAATTTTGCATCAGAATCAAAAATTTCCTTTAAGGCATTTTGTATCATTTCCTTGCAACGGATTTCAATAATTTCCCGGCGAAAATCCGAGGAAGAATAGATAATGAGTTGGTCATCCGTTAAGGAGACTACCTCTGTATCGTCAAACCAGGCTTTGACGGTGGTAGAGGAAAGTTTTTCCTCTAAATAATTAATAATTTTTGCCCACACATAGGCAGAAGCGTACATAAAATTTCGCTCCTTTCTTATACATTTTTCCTTGCAAAAGTCCCGAAAAAGGACACTATTTTCTCACCCTAAATTTTATCATATTTTCTATGAAAAAACAAGAAATTTTTCCACAGAAAACCACTAAAATTGTGGAGAAATATTCCTTTTTTCAGCCGCAAAAACACCTCTGCGCGCCGGAGGTATTTTTTAGGCGTTTTAAAACCTTGCGAAGACTATTATAACACATACCTTTCAAAAAAACTTCCCGTTTTTTTACCAACCTTATAAAACCTTATGGCTACTAAAAAACACTATTTTTCCCCAAAAAACCGGAAAAACACCAAAAAAAAGAACCTGTTTCTTATGAAACAGGTTCCATTACTTTACCGCAGCAGCGGGGAATGGGGTCTCCCTTTTTAACGGAGAGAATTTTATGACAAATGGGGCAAAAGACATCGCAGTCTTTTTCTGCCTTCTTCACAAGGGAAGAAAAGGGTGAAGATTCCATACCGCGTTACCGTCCCATAATTTCAGAAATGGCATCAAGAATCTTTGCGTGGCAACCACCGCAGCCGGTGGTACAGTGCGTGATTTCCTGCACTTTCCGGAAGGTCTTTTCAACATCTGCAAAATGTTCGCAGTTGTGCAGCGCATCCTCAACGTCAAAGTAGGTTACTTGCTTGCAATTACAAATGGTATAATTTTCCATAAATACCGCCTCTTTTATTCAGTAAGGGCGTGTCACAGACACGCCCTTAAATGTTTTTTACTTGAAATATCTTTCAAGTAAGCCTTTGAGCGCTACACCGTGTCTTGCTTCGTCGCGAGCCATCTCATGAACGGTGTCGTGGATTGCGTCCAGGCCGTTCTTCTTAGCGCAGACAGCCAGGTCGAACCTGCCGGCGGGAGCAGCGGATTCACAGTCAACACGCCAAGCCAGATTGTCGCGGGTGGTGGCCTTCATATTGGGCTCCAGGTCTTCGCCCAAAAGTTCAGCGAACTTGGTTGCGTGCTCGGCTTCTTCGTAAGCGGCTTTTTCCCAGTACAGACCGATTTCGGGATAACCTTCCCGGTGGGCAATACGAGCCATGCACAGATACATACCTACTTCGGCGCACTCGCCGTTGAAGTTTGCCATCAACTGCTCGAAAATGAACTTCTTGTCCTCTTCGGAGATGTCGGGGTTGTTCTTTACAGTCTTGCCGTATACGCCGTATTCGTGCTCCGCGGCCAACTTGGTGGTATCCATTACCTTAAACTTGGAACCGGGAACTTTACATACGGGGCATACAAAACCTTCAGGCATAACCTCTGCTTCGTGAACATAACCGCAAACGGGGCAAACAAATTTCTTCATAGTATTTTCCTCCAAAAATTAGTTCTATTTTTTATTTTATGGGCGCGCTGGCCCGATATTACAAAATTACTCGGCTTCTTCCTCAAAGAGGTCCGGACCTACGTTGCACAGAGGGCACTCGTAGTCTTCGGGTAATTCCTCACCCTCGTAGACAAAGCCACAAACGGTGCACACAAATTTCTTCATGCGGAATGACCATCCTTTCTTGCCGCAAGGCAGTTTTTACAGACACCGTTAAAAATCAATTGGCAGGCAGAAACTGCACTGCCGGTAAATTCTTCGGCATCGTTTAATAGAGACTGGGGAATTTCAATGGCGAGTAAATCGGCAACGCCATCGCAGGATGTGCAAATGAAATGCACGTGGGGATCGGTATTTCCGTCAAACCGCTCCACATTGTTCACCGAGCCCAGACTGGCAATCATACCCTGCTGCTTAAACAGCGCCAGATTGCGGTACACAGTACCCAATGACAGGTCTGGAATTTCCTGCTTAAGTTGGGCGTAAACCATTTCCGCTGAGGGGTGGGTGTTGGTGGAGCGCAGGTAGGTCAGAATCGCGTCCCGCTTTCGGAAGTGTTTTGCAGCCTGAGCCATAGCACAACCCCTTTCAAATGAGAATTATTCTTATTTACAAGTAAAGTATAACATATCATTTTCTATTTGTCAATAGGAATTATTCTTATTTATAAAAATTTTTTCAAAGTGACCGTTTCTGACTTTTTTCTTGCAATTAAGCCATAACCAATTTATAATAAAGGTATCCCGGAAAAAGGAGGAGACAATATGGACGCAAAACTTTCGGCCTATCGCGGTTGCCTTTGGGGTTTGGCGGTAGGAGATGCCATGGGTTATACCGTTGACTTGAAAAGTTGGGAAGAAATAGCCGCAAGTTACGGACCTGCCGGTTTGTTAGGTTATGATCTTGCCAACGGAAACGCGGAAATCACCTCCCATACCCAACTTGCCGCCTATATTGCCAACAGCCTTTTGGTGGGAATTACCCGGGGGCGGACAGATGCCTATAAAGCCTACGCCGGAGAGGCGTTGCGGGAATGGGCAAAACGCCAGTATTTTCCCCGGGACCCGGCGCCCAGTCGGTTTTGGGTAGCCAGATTGCCGGAACTGCGCCGCCGGCACTGCCGGGATGCTCGCCTGCCGGACATTTTGCGGGGAGAATCATTGGGCACACCGGAAAACCCGGTAAACAAAGCCTCTGCACCCGGTTCTTTGACCACCGGGATTGCGGTTGGGGCGTTCTATCAGCCGAAACGGCTTTCGCCTTTGGCTTTGGGACAGTTGGCGGCGGACATTGCCGCTATGACCCACGGAGACCCAGAGGCATTTTTGTCAGCGGCGGTTTTGGCTTACGCCATTGCAGGTATTTTGCAAGAGCCGGAAACGGCGCTGGAGGACCAGTTTACCCAAGCCCTTTCTGTAGTGCAGGAACAGTTTGGGGAACGTTTTTCCATGAAAACCGTGAATCAGGCCATAGAAAAAGCCATTACGCTTACGAAAACACCGGACACAACGCCCAGAGAGGCCATGGAAAGTCTTTCGTGTTTCAGCGCTGCAACCTGTCTTGCCGGCGCAGTATATGCGAGTATTACCAATGAAAACGACTTTGACGGCGGCGTGATTTGCGCGGTAAACCATTCCGGCGCCAGCGCGGCAGTGGGGGCAGTAACCGGCGCAGTTTTAGGTGCGCGGTTGGGCGTGTACGCCTTACCGGATTTCTATTTGGAATCACTGGACAGTATTCCTGCTCTGGCGGAACTGGCAGATGATTTGGCGCAAGGCAGCATTACAGCCGGCTTGTTTGATACGGACTGGGACCAGAAGTATGTCCACGGCATACCCCTTACCCCACCGGAAGAAGAATAATCAGAAGAAAACCCCGGGCGGAAGCACTCCGCCCGGGGTTGCATTTTGCATTATTTTTTCAGATATTCGTCAATGGCGGCGGCGCCTTTCTTGCCTGCGCCCATAGCCAGAATTACGGTTGCCGCGCCGGTAACTGCGTCTCCGCCGGCAAATACGCCGTCCCGGGTGGTCATTTCGTTCTCGTTGACAATCAGACAACCCTTGCGGTTGGTTTCCAGACCGGGGGTAGTGGAGCGAATCAGGGGGTTGGGGCTGGTGCCCAGCGCCATAATGACAGTATCTACATCCAAAATAAATCCCCTGCCGGGGATTCCCACCGGACGGCGGCGGCCGGAAGCGCCGGGCTCGCCCAGTCCCATACGGATGCACTTCATACCGCAAACCCGGCCGTCGGCATCACCCAGGATTTCCACCGGGTTACACAGGGTCTTAAATTCGATGCCCTCTTCCTTGGCGTGGTG
>JAZOXE010000108.1:0-6767 GCA_045659525.1 Faecousia sp.
GGGTTTGCTGTAACCCATATGTTCACTGACATCTACGGAGCGGACTGCGCCATTTTTCTTCAGCAGAACATGGATGGTCTCCAAATACATTTCGCCGGATTCATGAATGGACATAGGCCGCCTCCTTTTCTGTGATTATCAAAATTATAACACAGCCGGCCCGGAAATTCAAGTATGTACCGGCACTGCCCGCCCATCGGGGGCAGTGTGCCGGTGCAGATTACTGCATGCCCTGCTCGTAAGCCTCGATCATCTTCTTGACCATCTGGCCGCCGACGGAGCCAGCTTCGCGGGAGGTCAGGTGACCGTTGTAACCGTTGGTCAGGTTAACGCCCACTTCCTGTGCAGCCTGCATCTTGAAGCGATCCATAGCTTCGCGAGCCTGAGGAACATTGATCTGGTTGTTGTTCTTCATAATACTCTCTCCTTTTTATTTGGCATACTTTTGCAAGTGCGCCTGACTTTCTCCGGAAAGACCAATACTTTCCGAAAAAAGCATTTTTCTTTCCGCAACCATATCTTTGCCGAATTAGGAGAAAATATAATTGTTTCTTTTCGGAAAATGACGTAAAAAATGGAAAACACGGTTGCATCATTGGCGCAACCGTGTTTTTGGTGGTTCATTTATAGTTCGCAGTTATTGACAGTTCTGGGGAAGGGGAGAACGTCGCGGATGTTTGCCATGCCAGTCAAATACATAACGCACCGCTCAAACCCTAAACCGAAACCGGCATGGCGGGCAGAACCGTATTTGCGCAAATCTAAATAGAAATCATAATCTTCCGGATTCATACCCAACTCTGCGATACGGGACTTAAGCAGTTCGTAATCATCCTCACGCTGACTGCCGCCCCTGATTTCGCCAATGCCGGGGACCAAACAGTCCATTGCGGCGACGGTTTTGCCGTCGGGGTTTAGTTTCATATAGAAAGCCTTGATTTCCTTGGGATAGTCTGTAACAAAGACCGGTCTTTTGAACACTTCTTCTGTAAGATAGCGCTCGTGTTCGGTCTGTAAGTCACTGCCCCAGTGTACCGGATAGGCAAATTCGCTGTTGTGCTTTTCCAAAATGGAAATGGCTTCGGTGTAAGTGATCCGGCCAAACTCGGAGTTTACCACGTGATTGAGCCGTTCAATCAAATCTTGGTCAACAAACTGATTGAAAAATGCCATTTCTTCCGGCGCGTGTTCCAAAACGTAGGAAATTACGTATTTGAGCATATCTTCCGCCAGTTGCATATCATCGCTCAAGTCTGCAAATGCGATTTCCGGTTCAATCATCCAGAATTCCGCCGCGTGGCGGGTGGTATTGGAGTTTTCTGCCCGGAAGGTAGGACCGAAGGTGTAGATATTCTTAAAAGCCATGGCAAAGGTTTCACCATTTAATTGGCCGGAGACCGTCAGGTTTGTAGGCTTGTTGAAGAAGTCTTGGGTGTAGTCGATACTGCCGTCTTCTGTAAGGGGAGGATTCTTCATATCCAAGGTAGTAACCTGAAACATCTCGCCGGCGCCTTCGCAGTCAGAACCGGTAATCAAAGGTGTGTGTACATACACAAAATCCCGCTCCTGGAAGAACTGGTGAATGGCGTAGGCAATCAAACTGCGAACACGGAACACGGCTTGGAAGGTGTTGGTCCGGGGACGCAGGTGCGTCATTGTCCGCAAAAATTCCAAAGTGTGCCGCTTTTTCTGCAGAGGATAATCGGAAGTAGAAGTTCCTTCCACACAGACGCAATCTGCCTGAATTTCAAAAGGCTGTTTGGCATCGGGAGTGGCAATCAAAGTGCCTTCCACAATTAAGGCGGCGCCTACATTGGTCTTACTGATATCCTGGAAATTATCCAGCGTGTCGTGGTAAACTACTTGCACCGGAGTGAAATAGGTGCCATCGTTTAACACGATAAATCCAAATTGTTTGCTGGCGCGAACAGAGCGCACCCATCCGCCGACGGTTACTTTCTTACCCAAGTATTTGTCGGTCTCCTTAAATAGTTGCCGAACGGAAATCAGTTCCATGGCAGTTTCCCCTTTCCTATCGAAAGTATAATGATAAATTATACGCCAAATTGAAAAGTTTTACAAGAGGGAAGTGGTAAATTTTTCACAATAGACTGAAAAGACCTGACAAAAGGGAAAAAATGCAAAATTTCTCGGAAAGTTGCATAAAATACAAAATTGAAGTAGAAAAAATTTCATAAAGGATTGACAAAAGTGTGGCGTTTGTGTATAATCCTCTTTGTGGTATACTATAGCCACAGTATTATAGACTCCGGGTTTAACCAGTCCGTTAAGGTAGGCGTTCACGGGGCATCAACTAACCGAAGAGAGGTAAAATCAATGTACGAAGACAAGACTTTAGTTTGCAAAGAGTGCGGCAACGAATTCGTTTTCACCGCAGGTGAGCAGGAATTCTACGCAGAGCGTGGTTTCCAAAATGAGCCCCAGCGCTGCAAGGCTTGCCGTGACGCTCGCAAGAACAGCGCCCGTGGCCCCCGTGAGTTCTTCACCGCTACCTGCGCCCGTTGCGGTGGCGAGGCGAAGGTTCCCTTCCAGCCCAAGTCCGACCGTCCGGTATACTGCAGCGAATGTTTCGCTCAGATGCGTGAAGAAGGCTAATTTAAAACGTAAAGAGAAAAAACCCAAACTGCCAATCGGCGGTTTGGGTTTTTTGTTTTGGCGGGGCGTTCAAAAGACAGGCGGGAACAAAACAGTTTACATAACATTTATTCATAAAATAGTCGAATTTTGTTTTCATTCCTGTCACGACACGTTCAAAAATGGCGGGTACTTTATAGATGTAGAGAAAAATTGCTTCTCTATTCCTCTTTCCTACCTCTCTTTTTATCCCTAACCCCAAGCAAGCATACCCGGTGGAAATTCCACCGGGTATGTCTTTTCAAACAAAACGGTTGCGAATTTTTCTTTGGTGTAGTATAATGATAAAAACAAAATGGGGGATACATATTATGAATATTAAGGAACTTTGGAATTTTAAGAATTGGGATATAAAGAAGATTTTGATTTTTGTAGCGGCGGCGGTTGTTTGCATCGGCATGATTGTTGCGGCAATTGTACTGGTAACAAACCGGGATGATGGCAGCGGAGCAGGAACAGAACCTTCCACAACGGCGGATGTTGCAGACACAACCGGTAACAGTACGGAAACCACCGGTAGCAGCACGGAAACCACCGGTAGTAGTGCAGAGACAACCGATAGCAGCAAAGAGACAGAACCGGATACACCGGCGATTACATTGCCTGTGGGCGCAGATGAAGATGAACTTCCCGGCGTGCCTATCATTGGCGGCAATACCGGAACAGGAGAGTCGGATAATAGCAGTTCCGAAACAGAAGAGCCGGATAACAGTGGTGGTCAGTCCGGCGGAAATAACGGTTCCGGTAATGGGGGAAAAGGCGATGAATATGAAATGCCTGTAGTTCCCTTTTAAACCATAGGCGTTATTAAGATACCAACGGCGTGTTGCCAAATGAGGCAACACGCCTTAATTTTTCTTTATCGGTGTTTTTGTGCGTGGCAGGCGGGCATTTGTCACCGCAAGTTGCACAAGGGGGACAGAAGGCTTTTTTTATAGAGAAAAGTGCGGTCAAACTGGCAAAAATGCGAAAATTCTTGTGAATTTTTGTTGACTTTCCTGAAAATATGCGTATAATATTAGTCTGTATGGATATGCGTAATAGTAAGTTTTCGGCAGGAGAAAACGCTTATTCTCACCTCCGCCGCTGCAAGAAAGTCGTAGGCGCAAAGCAGATTCGGAAGGCTTTGCAAGCAGGACGGGCGCAGCAGGTGTTTTTGGCAGAGAATGCCGATCCTGTTTTGACGGAGCCCCTTGTGGCTCTGTGCCAACAAAATCACGTAGGGTACACCTGGGTTAAGTCTATGACAGAACTGGGACAGGCCTGCGGGATTGAAGTCGGCGCTGCGGCGGCAGCCGCAATTTACTAACCGGATTCTAACGGACTTGTCCGTGGAATATACCGCCGAAAGGCGAGAATTGAAGAAAGGAGAAAATCAATGCCTACTTTTAATCAGCTCGTCAGAACTGGCCGTAAGCAGGTAACTTACAAGTCTACCGCTCCCGCATTGCAGAGAGGTCTGAACACTCTGGACAACAAAGCGACTACTTTGCCTTCTCCCCAGAAGCGTGGCGTATGTACCGCAGTTCGTACTACCAGCCCCAAGAAGCCGAACTCCGCTCTGCGTAAGATCGCCCGTGTGCGTTTGACCAACGGTATGGAAGTTTCCGCTTATATCCCCGGTGTTGGCCACAACCTGCAGGAGCACTCCGTGGTGCTGATTCGCGGCGGCCGTGTAAAGGACCTGCCCGGTGTTCGTTACCACATCATTCGCGGCACATTGGATACCCAGGGTGTTCAGGGCCGTATGCAATCTCGCTCCAAGTACGGCGCGAAGCGGCCGAAGGCCGGCAAGAAGTAATTCTTGACCTAACAAAAATTATATCTGCCTTAAGCAAGGCAAGGCCTTGCCAAAGCGTTTTTATTATATAGGATAAAAACCTCTGGCCAGGCACAACGAAAGACTCACTTTCGAGTACCGATGAAATCATTTTATTATGAAGGAGGGAAGCAAAGTGCCCAGAAGAGGTAACGTTCCCAAAAGAGAGGTTCTGCCTGATCCTCAGTCCAATTCCGTTCTGGTTACGAAACTCGTAAACAGCATTATGCTCGACGGTAAGAAGGGTGTAGCCCAAAAAGTCGTGTACGGTGCATTTGAAATCGTTGAGAGCAAAACCGGTAAGAACGGCCTGGAAGTATTCCAGGAGGCAATGGAAAACATTATGCCCGCAGTCGAGTTGAAGGCTCGCCGGGTAGGTGGCTCTACCTATCAGGTACCCATCGAAGTTCGCCCCGACCGTCGTCAGACTTTGGGTCTGCGTTGGCTGACCAACTACAGCCGCGGCCGTAGCGAAAATACTATGAAAGAACGTCTGGCCGCTGAAATTATGGATGCCGCCAACAACACCGGCGCCGCTGTGAAGAAGCGCGAAGATACCCACAAAATGGCCGATGCCAATAAGGCTTTCGCTCATTTCCGCTGGTAATAAAGGAGCGTATCAATGGCAAGAGAGTATTCTCTGGAAAATACCAGAAATTTTGGCATCATGGCCCACATTGATGCCGGTAAGACCACAACTTCTGAACGTATTTTGTTCTACACCGGTAAGAACTACAAAATCGGTGAAACCCATGACGGCTCTGCCACCATGGACTGGATGGCTCAGGAACAAGAACGTGGTATTACCATCACTTCCGCCGCAACCACCTGTTTTTGGAGAGGTTGCCGGCTGAACATTATCGACACCCCGGGCCACGTGGACTTCACAGTAGAAGTTGAACGTAGTCTTCGCGTTTTGGACGGCGCTGTTACTGTTCTTTGCGCAAAAGGCGGTGTTGAACCCCAAACCGAAACCGTTTGGCGTCAGGCCGACGAGTATAAGGTTCCCCGTATGATTTACGTCAACAAGATGGATATTATGGGCGCAGACTTCTACCGCGTTTTAGAGATGATTGACGACCGGCTGAAGTGTAATGCAGTTCCCATTCAGTTGCCCATCGGTTCCGAGGCTTTCTTCAAGGGCAATGTCGACCTGGTAGAAATGAAGGCAAACGTCTTCTATGATGACCTGGGTAAGGATGTTCGTAAGGAAGAAATCCCCGAGGATATGGTTGACCTGGCTAACGAATATCGGGAAAAACTTCTGGATTCCATTTCTGATTTTGATGATGAAATTATGGAAATGGTTCTCATGGAAGAAGAAGTTCCGGTGGAGAAGATTAAGGCTGCCCTTCGTAAGGCTACTATTGCCAACGAAATCGTGCCCATCGTCTGCGGTACTTCCTATAAGAACAAAGGCGTTCAGCAAGTTCTGGATGCAGTTGTTGATTATATGCCCAGCCCCCTGGATAAGAAGGGCATTAAGGGCGTAAACCCCGACACCGAGGAAGAGGATTTCCGTCCCGCTTCCGATGAAGCACCTTTCTCTGCGTTGGCATTTAAGATTGCCACCGACCCCTATGTTGGCAAACTGTGCTATTTCCGTGTCTACTCCGGCACTTTGGAAAAGGGCGCTACGGTTCTTAACTGCACCAAGGGCAGCAAAGAACGTTTGGGACGTATTCTGCAGATGCACTCCAACGACCGGGAAGATATCGACATTGTTTATGCTGGTGATATCGCGGCGGCTGTTGGTGTGAAGAATACCACCACCGGTGATACATTCTGTGACGAAGATCACCCCATCATTCTGGAATCTATGGTATTCCCCGAGCCCGTTATCAGCGTTGCTATCGAACCCAAGACCAAAGCCGGTCAGGAAAAGATGGGTATTGCGCTGTCCAAACTGGCAGAAGAAGATCCCACATTCCGGACTTATACCGACCAGGAAACCGGTCAGACCATTATTGCCGGTATGGGCGAATTGCACCTGGAAATTATCGTTGACCGTCTGCTGCGCGAATTCAAGGTAGAGGCAAACGTAGGTGCGCCCCAGGTTGCTTATAAGGAAACCATCCGTAAGGAAGTTGAGCAGGATACCAAGTATGCCCGTCAGTCCGGCGGTAAGGGTCAATACGGTCACGTTAAGATTCGTGTGGAACCCAACGAACCCGGCAAGGGCTACGAGTTTATCAATGCGGTTGTCGGCGGCGCAATTCCCAAGGAATATATCCCCGCTGTTGACGCAGGTATTCAGGGCGCTATGGCTGCCGGTGTGCAGGCTGGCTACCCG
>JAZOXE010000109.1:0-24203 GCA_045659525.1 Faecousia sp.
AGCAGTCGCCAGACCGGCATTGAGAGCCTGTCCCAAATCTTCCTGATTGGTAATCAGGCATTTTAGAACGCCGACACAGGCCGTCAAGTCGCCCAAAGTCTTGACTTTTACGCCGGTAGCGGCATAAATTGTGGCGAAGAAATAGGCTGTATCGGGGAATGCAATCGCATGGTCTGCGCCGTACTTGGCAATGGCATCGTTTACCGCGCCTTCAGTCAAACCGGCAACAGCATTGGATCCGCCATAAATTAAATCGGTTAATACGCTCATAATGATTCCTCCCAAAGTTAGTCAAATAATTTATATTAAGCCGTAGGCAAAATATATAAGGATTATTCGCATTTCTTGTGCACTTTTCCACATCCCCCATAGGGGGATATATCATTGTGCAAAATAGCCGGGAGGGAGATTCCCTCCCGGCTATTCATTCGCAGGGATTTTCCGTCCTCTTACAGATCCAGGTAGGAGTCAGAGTACAGAACGTGATTCTTGAAGATGTCGCAGGACTTAATGGTTTCCATCAGTCTGCGGTCATTGGGGTTAACGATAGCAGAGGTCAAACCTTGCATCATACACATAGCAACCAGAGCGGAGTCCATGATAGGACGGACGTCCTTGGGCGCGCCGTTGGAGTTGTTACTCAGACCGCCGGTGGACTTCAGGCCCTTTTCGGAGAACATACGAATTGCCTCCAGAACCTCCATCTGCTTATCCTGCATACCCTTTACAACCAGGAACAGGGGGTCAAACCACAGGTCGGTGGCCTCCATACCCAGGCCAAGGCCGCGTTCCAGCATATTGTCGCAGTGCATCATACGCTCTTCATTGTCCTTCGCAATACCGTCAGCGGAGCAAAGGGCAATACAAATTGCATCGTTGGCAGCAGCCAAGTCAATGTAACCAATACGAGAACCAGCATCGGCAGAGTTAACGATGGGCTTGCCGTTGGTGCGATTATAAACCTTAATGCCGGCTTCAATTGCCTTCATATTGGCAGTATCCAAAGCCAGCGGCACGTTGTTGAAGTTCTCCTGCAACAATTTAACTGCCCACATCATACGTTCGGGACCGTCCTTTTCAGCAGGTCCGATGTTGACATCCAGGTAAGTAGCGCCGGCAGCAATCTGCTCAGCAGCACGCTTCAGGATGGGTTCGGGATCCCGCTCGTCCATAGCCTTACGGATAACGGGAGCAATACAGTGAATTCTTTCACCGATGGTAACGAAAGTCTGGGATTCGGGGTTATGGCCCTTGTACTGTACGCCCATATCCACCACTTTAATCTCGGGAACCTTCGTTGCCAGCAATTCATCAAAGGACAGTTCCTTAACTTCCACCGTAGCGGTAGCAGCCTTTGCAGCATTTTCTGCAGCAGCAGCGGCGGCGGCAGCCTCGTATTCCTTATCCTTCATATACTTGGGCAGTTGCACCGCTTCCAGAGGACCGACAACAACATTCCAGCCGGGAAGTTTTTCCTGAATTTCGCCCTTCATAACGGCAACCTTGCCGGGGATAATCAAGGTGCGGTTCTTGATCTTGTTCTCGATGTCCAGTTCCTCGAAGGTCTTCTTCACTGTGGAGGAGGAGAACTTGCCGGCAGCCCAGGCTGTCAGAACAGACATACCAGAAGCGTCGGAGATAATCAGGTTTACAGGCTGGTTGGAACGCTCCAGTTCGCCGGAAACCAGGAAGTAAGTCAAAGCAAAGTCAACGGTCAGGCAGCAGGGGCTGTTTTCGTCTGCGCCGTTGAGGGGATAAATCTTGGCTTCCACCTTCATGGGTTTCTGAGGATCGGTGAAGATGTTCTGACGCAGGCCATACAGAGGCAGGGCCTGAGCATAAGTCATATCTTCCATTACGATGATGGAACCGTATTTTTCGGTGAACATAGAAGCATAAGCGGTCTGCAGGTGGGCATCGCCCTTTGCAAACTTTACCAAGTTCACGATGGAGGGGTAACCGAAGGTGCGGTCACCGTCTTTGATGGCGGTACGACGTACCAATACGGCATTGGCCAGAGTTTCCTTGGCCGTCTTGCCGGTTACGTCCAGAACCAGGTTCTTGTTGCCCTTGGCTTCCAGATTCTTTACGGTGTCATACAGATCGGACAGGTTTTCAGCCCATACGCCCAGAACTACGCCGGCGCCGGTTGCCACTTCGTTCATTGCTTCCCAGTTATCGGGAGTAGCGCCGTCCAGAATTACATTCTTGCCGGCTACTGCCAAAGCAGCTTTCGCACACTCTACATCCCAGCACTCTAAAACCAAAGCGCGGCCGGTGGCAGCGGCTTTCTCTACCAATTTTGCGTAAACAGCGGGATCGCTTTGGGTATTGGCGACCTGAATGAATTCTACATACATTCTCTCGCCAATACGCTCGTAATCCACTTTTGCCATATTGGCAAGTTTTGCATCCACAGTTGCTTCGTCCATACAAGTGCATACGGACACAGCAAACAGGTTCTTATTTACCAAAGTTTTCTCGTGACGGAACAGAACGGTTTCACCGCCCAGTTTGTGCTCGCCCACGGAGATGGTCTTCATGGGAGGCGCAGTCTGCTCATTGAGCATTGCCTTTGCATCGTCAGAGAAGTAGGGGCACTTGTCAATCTCCACAGCACCCTGAGCTACTTTCATACAGAAAGCCATACAGGTGGGGCTGCCACACACTTTACAGTTCTTTTTCGGAGACAACTTAAAAATATCAAGACCTTTAAGAGCCATTTTCTATATCCTCCTTCCGATTAAACAAGTTCAGTAATGAACTTCTTGATGGTTGCTACGGCCACGGGGTGACGCATAATTACAGCGTCTGCGCCGCCTACCAAGTCAGCAGCAGCAGTGGAAACTTCCATGCCGATGCCGCGCTCTTCGCGGCTGCCCCAGGCGGGGTCGTCTTCTTCGGAAGCGGAGGATTCCTTCACGCCCCAAGTATCCACAGATACCGGCGCAATAATGGGCATCTGCAGGTCTGCATCGGACTGAGCCAAAGCCGCAGCGCGAACACGGTCCAAAGTAGAAGCCACATACTCATAGCCGTAACCAACAGCCGCAGTACCGATGTTCATCACAATGGACTCCGCGGGAACGGTCAGGCCCTTGAGCATAATGTTCAGTTGCTTTGCCAGGTTGATGTCGTCAGCAGTTTCAGCGCCGACTTTTTGGCCGTATGCCAAAGCAACGGACGCGCCTACAGTCTTGTAATCTTCACTTTTGGCGGACATAACCAAAATGTTCTTGCCCTGAAGCGCTTCGGAAATCTTGGAAAACAGTTCGCCGTCTTTTTCCATATTTTTACAACCCATAATTACGATGGGCATAGAAACGGCTTCGGCAACGGCTTTTGCATCGGCTACGCAATCAGCAACGGAGCGGTTTGCGCCGTTGGGATCGGCAGACTCAAAATGCAGGCACAGGAAGTCTGCGCCTTCCATGGTCTCGGCTTTCTTTGCCCGCTCTGCCATGGTGGTGCAACCGGCGTAGAAATCTACGATGCCGGGAACATCCCATTCGGAAGCGGCATCGGAAATCTCGATACCGATTTTGGGTGCATGCTCAATGGGAGCATCAAAGGTGTAGAACGGCAGCACATTCTGACCGCCGGTGACAGTTGCTTTGTCACCGGTGCCCAAAGTCACGGCGTTGATTTTGCCGCTAAAAGGCTGCGTCTTGGGTGCGAAAGACATATAAGTATCCCCCTTGTATAATATAGTATATAATTGAAAACAAATTTTGCGGTCTTACAGACCGATTCCCTGCATAATGGCTTTGAGCGCCACTTTCACAGGATTGGTGTCCGGCAGTTTCGCAGAAGGCTGTCCGTCGCAGTCACAACGGTAAACTCCCTCGTCTTGGGGAAGTACGCCCAAAAGGTCTAACCCGTGTTTGGCTATCTCCTCTTTCACGCCTTCATCCAGCACGCCACCGGGCGCCCGGTTGACAATCAGTCCCAGTCTGCCGGGTTTGAGTTCCATTTCCGCGATGGTTTCCGCCACCCGGGCCGCCGCTTGAACGCCGCGACGGGAACAATCGGAAATGAGAAGCATGGTATCCACATGGGGAAGCGTTCCTCTTGCCACATGTTCCAACCCCGCCTCATTATCCATTACAATATAACGATAGTTTTTTGCATACTTGTCCACTTGGGTTTTCAGAACGCCGTTTACATAGCAGTAACAGCCTTTTCCCTGGGTTCGACCCATTACCAGCATATCAAAGTCATCTTCCTCAATAATTGCGGAATTGAATTTGAAGTCTGCATAGTCGGCTTTGGTCATTCCCGCAGGAATAGAGCCTTTCATTTCGGCCTGCGCCATTTCCTCACGGATAGCGCCCAAACTGGTTTCCACCTCTACCCCTAAAACCTCATTAAGATTTGCGTTGGCATCGGCATCTACCACCAAAACAGGGCCTTGCTTTTTACTGCATAGGTAATCAATCATCATCCCGCAAGTGGTCGTCTTGCCCACGCCGCCCTTTCCGGCTACGGCGATGGTATGGGGTGTTGCCATAAATGATTCTCCTATTTTGCCGCCCAATGGGCAGTAATATTGATTTTGACCGCCGGGAATTCTCCCCATAACGGCACGACTCTATACTATCACATAAAACGGATAAATTCAACCACAATTTCCACAGTTTTTGAAATTTTCCCACAGTTTTTCTCTCTATAGGCACATATGGTAAAAATTGATATTATTTGTGATATTCTCCTTCTTCCGTTAAGGCTTATAACAAAACACAAAATAATTTTCAGAAATACCGCTTTTCCATTAAAAAAACGTAAAAATGGGGTTGCTTTTTTCTTGTGGGTATGGTATGGTTGCCCTGTCCATAGAAATGTATTTTTACATTGGACAAATATTATGCTAAAAAGCAAAATGGAGAGACGGCTTATGAAAAGACTAACCGTTGAACAGCACAGAAAACGCATTGAAAATATGCACCGCGCAGAAGAAAAGGTACAAAAGTTTAACAACAAAATTCGGTTCCACAATTATATTCCCGGTCACGTGGTATATAATATGGGTCCCTACCCCTACAAGGTGGATATGGCGCCTACGGAATACGACTACAGAACACTTCAGCAACTCAGAGATGACGGCTATCAGTGGATTCAGTGGCACTCTGACGGCATTGACTGGCTCCGTCTTCACGGTGGCGACACCTTTATGAACGGCGATGTGGAAGGCAGCCAAAAGTTCATTGACTTGGCCCACTTCTTCGGTCACAAAATTGTGCCCTACATTTCCCCCGCATTCTACCCTGTTGACGACCCGGAATTCCAGGAAGCCTTTACCAATGTCCGCCGGGCTTTTGAAAGTACATATTTCTATCTTTGCTCCGGCAGTCACGGCAGTCCCGAATGGCGGGAATTCTGCTGGCGCAAAACCTTCGACGTTATGGACCGCTTTGACTTCGACGGCATTTACGCAGACTTCGGTTACGATAAATTCTTGGCCCGAAGCGCCTGGGAATGGGATCACTACGGCAACGCCGAAAACTCCCACTATGCACCTTTGGAATACGATCCCGAAGTAGAAGACTACTTGGGTATGATTTATGCGGAACTCAACGGCCGGGGCTTACAGTACAAAATCCACTTGGGTTGTTTCCAGCCGCCTCCCGTAAAGGAAAAAGTTTACGACTACCTGTGGGTTGGCGAAGCCGGCAGAAATGTGAAAGACATTCTGATGTGCAAGAACTACGAACCCTTTATGGTTCCGGCTTTCGACCGCAACACTGCGCCTCTGCCGGACCCGGAAATGGCCTATACTATGACCATTCCCTTTGCCCAGTTCCCCATTTTGTACTACGGCCGTCCCAAGGGAACAAAGGACAAGACCAAACTCACCGGTCTCAAGTGCTACCGTACGCCGCCTGAAAAAGACATTCACTATGAATGGTACAAAGACCATCCCGACGGCCCCTACGTTTACAGTGAGTGGTCTTCTATTCCCGACGATCCCGATGAGTACGAACGCTCTGCCAAATATCTGAAACTGTATAAGCCTATGGTTGAAGAAGGCAGTGTGGCACAAATTGAGATTCGGGAGTCCTCCTTGATCACTTCTTCCATCCCGGAAGACGTGTACAGCTCTATGTTCACCAATGAAGAACAGTATCTGGTTGTGGGTAACACCACCGAGGGCGATTACACCATCACCCTCACCGATGACTGGACTGACCGGCAGACCGGCAAAACCGGTAAAGAATTTACCGTTGCCAAGGACCGTCTGCTGTTCCTGATTAGGGCAGAGTGACAAATCCGCACCCGCCTGAAAGCGGCTGATTTTGGCGCTTTCCGCCCTATTGTGCCTTGAAAGGCACAAAGCATTTCTTCGCCCCAATAGAACGAAAATCATCCAAAATCTTCCCGCTTTCAGGTCGAAGATTTCACAAAGAGATGGTTTTTGTTCTGGCAAGGCAAAAACGCAGCAAATACTTGGTGTATTTGCGAGTATTTTAACGCAGATAGAGCAATAAACCATCCTTTGTAAAACGAGTTCGGATTTATCGCTCTGCCCTAAAGCATAAAAAAATCCCCGGTTTTGAGTCTTCAAAACCGGGGATTTTTTAGATTGGTGTAAACACAAATTTCTGAATCAGGCCATCGCATACTGCATGAACAGTTACCGCTCCGTTTTCTCCGTTTTCTGTGGAAACTTCCACCGCTTTTCCTTTCAAAAAAGCACGGACGTAACTTTCCGGATCGTGGGTTTCCACTTCTTCAAAAAACACATCCCGCATTTGGTTGTTGGGGCATAAATTTTTAATTTCTCTTACCATTTCGTATTCCATATCAATGCCTCCTTTTTGCTTTCCTATAGTATATCACAGTTCCTCGCTTTATAAAAGCAATTCGACAAAAAAAGAGTTGAATTTGTGGAGTCTGTTTGCTATAATACAAAACACGCAGGGTTAGTTTATTGGTAGAACGGTCGCTTCCCAAGCCACAAGGGCGGGTTCGATTCCCGTACCCTGCTCCAGAAAATAACCCACATTTGTCTACGACAAGTGTGGGTTATTTTCAATGAAATAAATCCCTTGCGGGATTTGTGAAATAACGCTATGCGTTATGAAATAGCTAACGCTATGAAATACGCTGCGGCGTATAAGGGATTTATTTTATTTCACATTTTGCCGGTTATGGCAAAATATTTCATAATCCGAAGGATTATTTCATATTGCGTAGTAATATTTCACTAAATATGCTATAATCATCGTAGAGGTGAAAATAATGAAAGAAAATAAGCTTGTTGATTTATCAATGGATTTTGCTATCAAAATCATTAAACTCTGCGAAACCATTAAAGGGCACTATTCCCTTGTCAATCAATTGGAGCGTTCTTCAACCTCGATCGGTGCAAACATTCACGAAGCAAACTATGCCCATGGAAAGCCTGATTTTATAGCCAAGCTGCAAATCGCCTTAAAAGAGTGCTATGAAACTGAATACTGGTTGGAACTGTTTGTAAAGTCCGATATTCTAAACAGAGACACCGCTGTAGACCTTTACAATCAATGTGGCACGATCCGTCGAATTTTGATTGCCTCCATCAACACTGCAAAGGAGCATAGCAAGTGATAGATATAACAAAGTGGATATCGGTCTTTCAATCCAAGTTAATCGAAGCCTTTGAAAGCCGCGTTTGGTTTGTTGGTTTGCAAGGCAGTTACGGTCGCGGTGAAGCGACAGGAACGAGTGACATTGATGTTGTTGTAATTTTGGATGAGCTGTCTGCTACGGATATTCAAATTTATAATGCAATGTTGGATGCGCTGCCCCACAGGGAATTGATTTGTGGTTTTCTTTCAGGCAAAAATGAAATTATTAATTGGGAGCCATCTGATTTGTTCCAATTTTGTCATGACACAATACCGATCAAGGGAAGCCTTGACGAGGTGATGGCGGTTATTGATGAAAGTGCTGTGAACAGAGCAATTAAAATAGGTGTCTGCAATATGTATCACGGATGTGTACACAATATGCTCCACGAAAAGAGTGAAGAAATTTTGCGTGGATTGTATAAGTCTGCTTCTTTTGTCATACAAGCTATTGTATTTAAACAAACCGGAAACTACATTAAACAACAAAAGGAACTGCAACAGTTGGTATCATCAAACGAAAGGGCAATTGTAGATACTTTTGTATATCTAAAAAATGGTGGTAAGGTCGATTTTAGCAAGATGTCCGAAAGGTTATTTGCTTGGTGCAAAAACCAACTCGCAAACGACAGATAATCATACTACTTTCGCTTACTTTTACCTTGAATCCGCTCCGTTTGCTTACTCTTACGCAGAAAAGAACGAACTTTTAAAAGTTCGTTCTTTTTTTATCCATATCTATAGAATTGATGATATACAAGGCTTCGCCTTGATTTGTACGCTCCCAAATGATATAATGAATTTGCAACTTTTTTCTTTGTATTGGTTGCAGGTATCGTTTTATACAATATAGCAAAACCTTGCGAATTAGAAACGTACGAACACGAGATTAAAGAAAATTTTAAAGATATAAGAATTACAACGGATACCGCAGATATTCAATTCATCCTTTCCGAATACCCAAGCAGTTTTATTGTTTGTGAGGAAGAAAAGAATGCAACTCATTCTGTCACAGTAAAAGAAAACACATTACAAATTGAAGTTGTTGACAACAAAAAATGGTACGAGCATATTGGCATAAAACTGTGCGCGCCAAAAATAACAGTATATTTAGAAAAAAGTGAATATGGTAATATCTCACTCGAAACCGATACTGGAAATATTTTGTTAGACAATATAACCGCAACGGAGAAAATGACAGCAGAAAGCAAACTTTGACAAGGAGGCATCCCTATGAAAAAACAGATTGTGAAAGGTATCATTTATACCGCGACCTGCTTTGTAGTATTTTTCGCTCTTCCTTTACTGGTTGCTAACTTTGCTCCGGCAAAAAGTGGGATGTTTTGGTCAATGCTGCTGCTATTTATTGTAAACCCAATAGCCGTCATCGCCCTGGGTGTTTCTTTTGGACAAACCTTGAAAGATTGTATCATTCATCCGCTATCCGTAGCCGCCTTATTTTTGAATTTATTTCCCCTATCTATGGGTGGCTCTATACAAGACTTTTATATTTACGCCTTTGTCTATTTAGCAATCGGTTATGCTTCCATGATTATTACACATTTTATCAAAAAGGCGAACTAAAGCAAATATCCATTCCGATTTAGAATGGATAGAAAATCACACAATGCAAGGAGGCGTGTTTATGAAAATCAAAAAGTACATACCACTGATAATTCTTGCCCTTGTGCTTATCTTGGAATTGCTTCCCTATGGGGCGGTTTGCAACTTTGCCCGTCCGGCCACTGACGGCACCATTGGGCATTTCCGGGAACTGTATTCCTATTTCGATTTACTGCCTTTCGGTTATGCCAACTTCGGTCCCTTTATGACCGCCCTTTTGACCTGTTTCATGTTTCCGTTTTCCATTCTCCATTTATTTAAACCGAACCGGAAAATCCTTTCTATATGGAAATGGCTTTGTGTCTTTTCCGTCGCCACATCCCTTGGCCCGATTCTTCTCGGCTTGCATTTTTATTCCGTTGTTGGCGGTACGATTACCCTGCTTCTGATTTTGGAGTATTTTTTCTTAAAAACAAAACCTTAACCGTATTAAAACCGGCATCTGCCTTGGGCAGATGCCGGTTTATATTACTGCTCCCGGAATACGATTTCTCCCGTCTCATGGTTCATAGACTCCACAATTGCCAACGACTCCAGTTGATAACCTAAATTACGGATAATCTGACCGCCTACTTGGAAACCCTTTTCCACAGCAATACCAATACCTTCCACCGTTGCGCCTGCTTGGTCTACAATGGAAATCAGCCCCTGCAGCGCGCATCCGTTTGCCAGAAAATCGTCAACAATCAGCACACGGTCTTCTTCATTCAAAAACTGCTTGGATACCACCACCGTGTTTTTATTTTTATGGGTAAAGGATTCTACCTCGGCGGTATAGGTGTCACCGGCGATGTTAATACTTTTAGACTTTTTTGCAAAAAGCACCGGCACGCCAAACTTCTGCGCTACAGCATAAGCAATGGCGATTCCTGACGCTTCAATGGTCAAGATTTTATTGATTTTCTTATTTTGAAAACGGCGGTAAAATTCTTCACCGATTTCGTTCATCAGTTCTATGTCCATTTGGTGATTTAGGAAACTGTCCACCTTCAGCACATTTCCCGGCTTAACTACGCCGTCTTTGACAATTCTCGCTTCCAAACAGTTCATATTCCATTCTCTCTTTCTTTTTGGGGATTTTCCTTATTATAACAATCACCTCCGCGCTTTGCAACCTCTTTTTCCTCTTGTCAATTTACACAAGGAAACTTTCCTCAAAAATACCCTTTTGACTTTATTTACAAAAGTGTCAAAAAAGCGGGAAATCTGTTGACAAAAAGGCGAAAATCCGTTAATATATTCTTGTAAATTTTATATGGATGCCAGTATAGTTTTGGATAAACAAATTTTTCGTTGGGCCCAAATGTTTCTACCGTAACGCCCCAAGTTGCGACTATTGGTTTTTCACTCCTCTGTGGAGTTGCTGGCAGTTTTGCGATATTTTCGCGAACTGCTTTTTTCTTTTGACCGGATAAGTTCACCGTTGGCTGGATTATCAGGTCTTTTCTATTTATAAATATGCTGCTTTCCCAATGGTCTGTTTCAGCAGACCGTTTGGAAGGCAGTGTAATAAAAATTTTTTGGAGGAAAACACAATGAAAAAACTCATCGCTCTGCTCCTGGCTGCTCTGATGGTTCTCGGTATGGTTGCTTGCGGTAACACCGCTTCCAACGGCGAAACCACCGGCGCTGCTGACGCTACCGGTACTACCGGCGCCCCCGCATCCGATCTGAAGGTCGGTTTCATTTTCCTGCACACCGAGCAGTCCACCTACGATAAGAACTTTATCGACGCTGCTATCGCTGCTTGCAAGGAAATGAATGTTGAAATGGTTCAGAAGACCGATATCCCCGAGTCCAACGCTTGCTATGACGCTGCTGTTGAACTGATTGAGGTTGAAGAATGTGACATCATCTTCGCTGACTCCTTCGGTCACGAATCTTTCCTGATTCAGGCTGCTGAAGAATATCCCGAAGTTGAATTCTGCCACGCTACCGGTACTCAGGCTCACACCGCCGGTCTTTCTAACTTCCACAATGCTTTTGCTTCCATCTACCAGGGCCGTTACGCCGCCGGTGTGGTTGCAGGTTTGAAACTCAACGAAATGATCGACGCTGGCGAAATCACCGCTGAAGAAGCCAAGATGGGCTATGTTGGCGCTTTCACCTTCGCTGAAGTTATGTCCGGCTACTCTTCCTTCTACCTGGGCGCTAAGTCCGTATGTCCCTCTGTAACTATGGACGTTAAGTTCACCGGTTCCTGGTACGACGAAACCAAGGAAAAGGCTGCTGCTGAGGCTCTGATCAATGGCGGTTGCGTCCTCATCAGCCAGCACGCTGACTCCATGGGCGCTCCCACTGCTTGTGAAAACGCAGGCGTTCCCAACGTTTCCTACAACGGCTCCACTGCCGCTGCTTGCCCCGAGACCTTCCTGATCTCCTCCCGTATCAACTGGGTGCCCTACTTCAAGTACATGATCACCCAGGTTATGAACGGTGAAGCCATCGCTACTGACTGGACCGGCACTCTGGGGACCGAGTCCGTTGTTCTGACCGAAATGGGCAAGTACGGTGCTGAAGGCACCGCTGAGAAACTGGAAGAAGTAGTCGCTGGTCTGAAGGACGGCTCCATTCAGGTATTCGATACCGCTAACTTCACCGTAGGTGGCGAGACCCTGACTTCCTACATGGCTGACGTTGACACCGACGCTGCTTTCGAGAAGGACACCGAAGTTATCGAAGACGGTATCTTCATGGAGTCCAAGTTCCGTTCCGGTCCTTACTGGGATGTTGAAATCGATGGCATCACTCTGTTGGATCGTAACTACGGCTAATATCCATTAAACCCAAAAGGCGGGGCAGGGAATCCCCTGCCCCGCCTTACACAATTATCGTTCTGATTTTGAAAAGCAGGCTATCTTCCATAGCCTGCTTTTGAGAATTAGAAAAGGAGGGATTGTTTTGGTTACCCCTGCAATCGAACTAAAAGATATTACCAAAACCTTCGGCGCAAAAGTCGTGGCCAACAAGAATGTATCTCTGACGGCAAACCGTGGAGAAATTCTTGCCGTTCTGGGAGAAAACGGAAGCGGTAAGACCACTTTGATGAATATGATCGCCGGCATTTACTATCCCGATGAGGGCCAAATTTTTATCGGCGGGGAAGAAGTCACCATTGCCTCTCCTACAGATGCATTTGACTATAAGATTGGCATGATCCACCAGCACTTTAAGTTGGTAGACGTATTTACCGCCACAGAGAACATTGTGCTGGGTTTGGACGAGAAACCTTATAATCTGAAACATTTCTCTGAAAAAATCCGTACAATCAGCAATCAGTACGGATTCGAGATTGACCCGGATAAGAAGATATACGATATGTCTGTTTCTGAGAAGCAGACCGTAGAAATCATTAAGGTTCTGTATCGCGGTGCGGATATTTTGATTCTGGACGAGCCCACTGCGGTGCTGACACCTCAAGAGACACAGAAACTTTTCGCAGTTCTGCGTCGGATGCGGGATGACGGTAAATGTATTATCATTATCACCCACAAACTCCACGAAGTACTGTCCCTTTCCGACCGGGTAGCGGTTTTGCGTAAGGGCGAGTATGTAGGCACCGTAGAAACCGCCGAGACCAACGAGAGCCAACTGACAGAAATGATGGTTGGTAAAAAGGTAGACTTGAACATTGACCGTTCCGAACCGAAAGATCCCCAGGATCGGCTGGAAGTGCAGCATATCTCCTGCGTAAACCGGCAGGGAACCACGGTCCTGGACAACGTATCCTTTACTGCCCGCAGCGGTGAAATCCTGGGCATTGCCGGTATTGCCGGTTCCGGTCAGCGGGAACTGCTGGAGGCCATTGCCGGTCTGCAGCATTTAACCCAGGGCGATATCTACTATC
This sequence comes from Faecousia sp., assembly GCA_045659525.1. Classification (GTDB taxonomy): domain Bacteria; phylum Bacillota; class Clostridia; order Oscillospirales; family Oscillospiraceae; genus Faecousia. The sequence goes on from JAZOXE010000109.1 coordinate 13,078, forward strand.
ACAACCCCAAAACCGGTCAGGTGGATGACCTGCGGAACAAAACACCTATGCAGATTCGGGAACTGGGTGTCCGGCTCTCCTTTGTGCCGGAAGACCGGTTAGGCATGGGTTTGGTTGGCAATATGGACATTGTGGACAATATGATGCTCCGCTCCTACCGCAAAGGCAAATCCGCTTTCCTGCAACGCAAAGAACCGAAAGATTTGGCGGAGCGCATTATTCACGATTTGGAAGTGGTAACCCCCAGCGCCTCCACTCCGGTACGCCGTCTGTCCGGCGGCAATGTGCAAAAGGTCTTGGTCGGCCGAGAGATTGCCGCTGCCCCTAAGGTGCTGATGACCGCATACCCTGTCCGGGGTCTGGACATCAACTCCTCTTATACCATCTACAACCTGCTCAACGAGCAGAAAGAAAAGGGCACTGCCGTTATCTTCGTAGGTGAAGATTTGGACGTGCTTTTGGAACTGTGTGACCGGATTTTGGTCATTGGTTCCGGCAAGATCACCGGTTTGGTGGACGCCCGGACAGCAACAAAAGAACAAATTGGTCTTTTGATGACCAAGTCTGAAGCAATGGATTCCCAGGAAGGAGGCGAGGATTGTGGCAACTAATCAAAAAAAGCACCATGAACCTCTGCTCCACATTGCCAAGCGGGACAATATGCCCGGCTGGAAGGCATGGCTGATTCGTGTGGCGGCTATTTTGCTGGGATTTTTGGTAATTGGTATTTTATCCTCTCTTCTCACCGGCGCTTCCGTTAAGGAAAGTTATGACATTATGTTCAAAGGCGTGTTCGGTAAACTTTTAGAGGGCAAGACCACTTTGCTGTGGCGATTCCTGCAGCAGACCGCCATTCTGCTGTGCTTGTCTCTGGCAGTAACACCTGCTTTCCGTATGCGGTTCTGGAACTGCGGTGCGGAAGGTCAGGCGCTGATGGGCGGCCTGGCGGCAATGGTTTGTATGATTGAGTTAGGCGGCAAAGTTCCCAACGGTTTATTGGTATGCATCATTTTCCTGTGCAGTGTGCTGGTAAGTGCCATTTGGGGCTTGATTCCGGCACTGTTTCAGGCGCAATACAAAACAAATGAAACTTTGTTCACCTTAATGATGAACTATGTAGCAACCCAGATTGTTGCCTACTATGTATACATCACCGGCTCCGGCTCCGGTATTATTAAGCCCGTCAGCACCGGTAATTTGCCTATTATTTTCGGTCAAAAATATGCGCTGAATATTTTGATTGTAACGGTTTTGATGGTAGGGCTGTATATATATCTAAAATACAGCAAGCACGGCTATGAAATCTCTGTCGTCGGTGAAAGCCAAAACACCGCTCGCTATGTAGGCATCAATGTGAAAAAGGTCATCATCCGCACCATGGCTATCTCCGGCGCTCTTTGCGGTATCGCAGGTATGTTGCTGGTAGCCGGCACAGACCACTCCATTAACACCAATACCGTAGGCGGTCAAGGCTTTACTGCCATTATGATCTCCTGGTTAGGTCAGTTTAACCCCTTCATTATGGCGCTGATGTCCGCGCTGGTTACTTTCCTGCAGACCGGCGCCGCAAAAGTAGCGGACAGTTTCTTCCTGAACAGTGCCTATGCAGACATCGTTTCCGGTGTTGTAATTCTGTTCTTGGTTGGTTGTGAGTTCTTTATCCAATACACGGTTAAATTCCGTCACAACAAGAAAGGAGGCGCAGCATAATGAATATGTTTGTTGCATTTATCAGTTCTGCGATTCCTTTGGGTGTGCCGCTTCTGTTCGGTTCCACCGGTGAGATTGTCACGGAAAAATCCGGTCATTTGAATCTGGGTATCCCCGGCATTATGTATGTAGGCGCTATCAGTGGCGTTATTGGCGCTTTCCTTTACGAAACCGGTTGTGATGCCGCCGGTGTGGCAATGAACACTGTCTTAGCAATCTTGATCCCTTTGCTGTGCGCCATCGTTGGTTCTGTGCTGATGGGCTTGATTTACAGTTTTATGACTGTTTCCCTCCGGGCAAATCAGAACGTAACCGGTCTTGCACTGACCACCTTCGGCATTGGCTTGGGCAACTTCTTCGGAAGTTCTTTAACCAAACTGGCTAACAGTGACCTGCCCATTATTGCCCTTACTCGCACCAGTGACCTATACCGCGCATCACTGCCCTTTGCTGGAAAATTAGGCTGGTTCGGACAAATCTTCTTGTCTCACGACTTCCTTACCTATACGGCTGTCGCCATTGCGTTGATTGCCTCCTTTGTGCTAAATCGCACCCGGGTAGGTTTGAATCTGCGTTCCGTCGGTGAAAACCCGGCCACTGCAGATGCTGCCGGTATCCGTGTTACCCGATATAAATATCTGGCAACCTGCATTGGCAGCGCTATCGCCGGTCTTGGCGGCCTGCAATATGTTATGGCTTATGCCAACGGCGTTTGGTCCAACAACGCTTTCGGTGACCGTGGTTGGATGGCCATTGCGCTGGTAATCTTCGCTTTGTGGAAACCCACCATGGCTATTTGGGGTTCGTTCCTGTTTGGCGCATTGTGCAACGCCAACAACTACATCCGCGGCCTGGGTACTGCCACCCAAGAACTGTTTAAGTTACTGCCTTATGTTGTTACTTTGTTGGTTTTGGTTATTACCAGCATGCGTAAAAAACGTGAGCATCAACCGCCCCAGAGTTTGGGCCTTTCTTACTTCCGGGAAGACCGGTAACACAAATATAAGACGCTATTGCTTCGGCAATGGCGTCTTTTGGTTTTTCTTGCACTTTTCTTCTTCAACTGATATAATAAGGAAAAACACCTTGGAGGAAATCCTATGAATTTAGCGTCATTAAACTATCTTTTGTTTCTTGCGCTGGTTGTCCTTTTCTACTATATTGTTCCACGGAAAGTTCAGCCATGGGTGCTTTTCCTGTTTAGTCTGTACTTTTATGCTGCTTTTGGTACGCAACATTTTTTATTCCTGGCTTTTAGCATTTTCGTCACCTGGCTCACAGGCATTTTGGTGCAGAATACCCCTTCGGTATTTTCCAAAAAACTATTTCTGTGTGCGGGAATCACGTTGAATCTTCTGCCCCTGTTTTTTCTTAAGCAATTTAACACCTTTTCCGGTCTGTTGAGTAAAGTGTTAGGTCTGGCAGGCATTTGCTTTACTCCCCCGGTGGTAACGGTTTTAGCCCCTATCGGTATTTCTTTTTACACCCTTACCGCCATTGCTTACTGCGTTGACGCCTACCGGGAAAAATTCCCCGCCCAGAAAAACCCATTGAAATTTGCCCTGTACATTAGTTTCTTTCCCACCATTTTGCAAGGTCCGATTTTGCGCTACGGTGAAATGGAGCATTCCCTTTTCCCGGCAGAATAAAAGAAATTTGATATCACCCAATGCGCATCTGAAATAGGCTCTTGACTACCAAATGCCGAAGGTTGTGGTGTTAGAATCCCTGATGTTTACCTATGAGGAGTCCCCCGAGCCCAACGAGGCCTATCACCGCAGGGCTATTGACTATATGCGTCTGTCTCAACACAAATATGAACTGACGAAAAAATTTATAGAAGTGGAAAATAAGTGGAACGCAGAAAACGGCATTGAAAATATGGATCCTCTTCTAAATCAATTCGGGTATCTCTTCCCGCTGATTCGCTATCACTCCCGTTGGTCGGAACTGACTGAGGAAGATTTCTCCTATTTGTGGGACAAACAGAATCCAATGGGTATGGGTGGCACTCCCGTCTTCACCTATCCTGATAAGCCTGTAACAAACTACACCTTCTCGGCTAAAGAAGGGGAAACCGTCACCGTCAAAGAGGGAGCGCTGGAGTACTTTTCCCAAATAAAAGAATTGTGTGACAAAAATGGAATTGAACTTCTTTTGGTAAAAAGTCCCGCAATGTACTACTGGAATCAGTCTCACAATGAAATTGTCAAAGAAATTTCCCAAACCTATGATGTTCCCTTCCTGGACTATAATCTGCTTTTAGAGCCTAATAGCGATTATTTTCACGAAAACCTTCGCCTGCGTCTTAACGCCTATGGTATGCAGGTATTTTCCGATAGTCTTTCCGATTATCTTGTGGAAAACTACGCCCTTACTCCCACGCAAAATCAAGAGGCCATCGCCTACTGGAATGCAGGTGTGGAAATCTATAACGAGAACGTGGAACTCCACAGAGAATCCGACTCTTTCTGGTTTAATACCCGTCTGCTAAAACTTCAACAAAATTAAAGAACCCCCTTGGACTTATGTCCAAGGGGGTTTTATTATTTAGCGGATTGAATAATTTCTACTAACAGTTTGGTGCAAAGTTCCATATCTTCCACCGGGATATACTCAAACCGGCCATGATAATTTTCGCCGCCGGTACACAGATTGGGACAAGGCAATCCTTCAAAAGAAAGTCTTGCGCCGTCAGTGCCGCCACGAATGGGTACAATTTGGGGTGTAATTCCCACTTTTTCCATGGCCAACATTGCCCGGTCAATCACATACATACAAGGTTCAATTTTCTCCTGCATATTATAGTAACTGTCCTTAAGATCCAACGTTACCGTGTTCTCACCGTACTTTTGGTTTATAAAGTCGGCGGCGGCTTCCATCACCGCTTTTTTCTTCCGGAACTTATCCATATCGTGATCACGGATAATATAGCGTAACGTGGTTTTCTCCACTTGCCCTTCCATATCTGTTAAATGAATAAACCCTTCATACCCTTCTGTGTACTCCGGCCGTTGTTGCACCGGCAAAAGGGCGTTATATTCCATAGCAATCAATTGGGCGTTTATCATTTTATTTTTGGCAGAACCGGGGTGAATATTCCGTCCGACAAAGGTTACCGTTGCGCCGGCGCCATTGAAATTCTCGTACTCCAATTCCCCGATAGGGCCACCGTCTGCCGTATAAGCATAGTCTGCGCCAAATTTTTTCACCTGGAATCGGTCAGCGCCTCTGCCAATTTCCTCATCCGGTGTAAATCCGATTTTTAACGTGGCGTGTTTTCCACCTTGCTGTAGAAGAATCTCTGCGGCGGTCATAATTTCCGCCACACCGGCTTTGTCGTCTGCCCCTAAAAGGGTTGTGCCGTCGGTTACAATCAGATGTTTGCCAATATGGTTTTTCAGATTGGGGTAGTCCTGCTGACGCAGATAGATGCCCTTTTCTTCATTGAGGCAGATGTCATTTCCGTCATAGGCAACAATTTTCGGCTGAACATCCTTGCCGCTGGCGTCAGGGGATGTATCCATATGCGCTATAAGACCTATTGTGGGCAAACTCTCATCGCCGGGCACAGTGCCGTATACATAGCCATCTTCATCCATATAAGCATCGGCGATGCCTATATTGCGCATCTCTTCTACCAGCGCTTCCCCCAGCACTTTTTGTCCCGGGGTAGACGGACAAGTTTCGGAAAATTCATCGGACTTGGTATCAAAACGGACATAGCGCAAAAAGCGCTCCACTACTTTTTCCATTGTTCTCCTCCATAATGAAAGGGCGGCGTTTCCACGCCGCCCCTGATTTTCTTATTTTGCTGCGTTTACCAGTTCGGCGGTATCCTGAGCAATCATTAATTCTTCATTGGTGGGAATTACCCAAACCTGAACTTTAGAGTCAGGCGCAGAAATACAAATTTCTTTGCCGCGGCAGTTGTTCTTTTCGGGATCCAGTTTTACACCCATAAATCCTAAATAATCACAGATAGCCTTGCGGGTGTCAGGTCCGTTCTCGCCTACGCCGGCGGTAAAGGTTAGTACGTCGATGCCGTTCAGGGCTGCGGTGTAAGCGCCGATATATTTGGCTACTTCGTAGAAGAATTTTTCCAGAGCCAGTTTGCAGTTTTCGTCACCATTTGCCTCGCCTGCTTCCAAATCACGGAAGTCGGAAGATACGCCGGACAGAGCCAATACACCGGACTTCTTGTTCAGCATATTCAAGCACTCGTCAACGCTCATGCCGTACTTGTTGCAGATAAACTGTACTACGCAAGCGTCAATATCGCCGCTGCGGGTGCCCATAGGCACACCAGCCAAAGGAGAAAGGCCCATGGAAGTATCCATGCACTTGCCGTCCTTCACTGCGGACAGAGAAGAACCGTTGCCCAAGTGACAGTTAATCATCTTGAATTCTTTCTTTCCAACCAAAGCAGCCGCGCGGCGTGCAATATACTTATGGGAAGTGCCGTGGAAGCCGTAACGGCGGATGTCATCGTTTTCGTAGTACTCTGTGGGAATAGCATAACGGTAGGCCTTGGGAGGCATAGTCATGTGGAATGCAGTATCAAATACGGCAACCTGAGGTGTGCCGGGCATAACTGCCTGGCAGGCGCGAATACCCATCAGGTTTGCAGGGTTGTGCAGAGGTCCCAGAGGGATGCACTTTTCAATGGCGGCAATTACCTTGTCATCGATGATGCAAGACTCGGAGAATTCCATACCGCCGTGCAGTACGCGGTGACCAACGGCATCAATTTCGCTGACGGATTTAATTACGCCGTCGGTTTCATCCTGAAGAATTTCCAAAACTGCGGCAATCGCCTCAGAGTGGGTAGGCATAGGAATGTCCTTAACTACCTTTTTATCTCCAACTTTATGAGTCAGGCGTCCGTCAATATAGATTCTTTCGCACAAACCCTTTGCGGAAACATCACCGGTTTCCGGGTTCATAAGTTGATACTTAAGACTGGAACTGCCGGCATTAATAACCAAAACATTCATCTTGTTTTGCCTCCTAAAATTAATTGTTTTTATTTTCCCCATAATGTGGTATTATAACAGTGATATTGTATACTATTTTCCCCAATTTCTCAAGTCCTAAAAATACATTTTCTCAAAAAGGTGGGTTTTTTTTGAAAATTACCGGTATTATTTGTGAATACAACCCCTTTCATTTGGGGCATCAAAGACAAATCGATCTGTTGCGTCAGCAGGAAGATATGGGTATTGTTTGCCTTATGAGCGGAAATTTCGTTCAGCGGGGTGAGCCGGCTATTTTTGATAAAATGTATCGGGCAAAGGCGGCGGTATTATGCGGTGCGGATTTGGTGCTGGAACTTCCGGTGACCGCTTCCCTCTCTTCTGCGGAAGGGTTTGCCGCAAAAGGAGTGGAAATATTAGGAAAATTTTGCACTCACCTTTCCTTTGGGGCAGAGACACCGGATAAAGAAAAACTGACTGCTACGGCGCAAACGCTCCTGAGCCCGGACTTTTCCTCCGCTCTGCAAGAATATTTAAGTGCAGGACTTTCTTTTCCTGCCGCACGGCAAAAGGCGTTGGAAAGCATGGCCTTTTCCGGTGTTGTGCCGGAAGCCCCCAATGATATTTTAGCCGTAGAGTACTTAAAAGCCATTTTCTCTCAAAATCTGTCCATTGAGCCTGCACCGATTTTCCGGGGTGGGGATTATCACGAAACAGTCCCGGACACGGAAAACCCCTCGGCTACTGCTTTACGAGCGCTTATCTGTCAGAAAAAAAACTGGACTGCGTTTCTTCCTAAAAAAGCCGCGTCCTGTTTTGATGATGCCCAAGTACATACGATTCACGCAGGTGAGCGGGCAGTTTTGGGGAAACTGCGCACCATGTCGGAAGCAGAATTTGCAACCATCCCCCACGGTTCTGAAGGTCTTTGGCGAAAACTGATGCGCGCCGCCGGTAACTGTGCCACGTTGGAAGATGTTTTCACAGAAGTGAAATCCAAGCGCTACACCCGCACACGGATTAACCGAATGGTAATGTGCGCATTTTTGGGAATCACCCAGGATATGCTCACGGTTCCTGTCCCTTATGTCCGGGTACTTGCCTTGAATACAAGGGGGCGTGAAATCCTGAAAATTGCAAGAAAAACCGGCAACTTCCCCAACATAGGAGAAACTATCGGCGATGCTTATGAAGTTTTGGAAAACCGCTGCGCAGACTTATACGGTCTGTTTTCGGAAGGTTTACCGGAACGCCCCGGCTTACATCAAAGAAGCCGTATTTACTACGAAAATTAAAGGAGATTGGGCTCACCCCAATCTCCTTTATTTTATACGTCTTTTTGAAAAACTTCCCGATACTGAAGTTCCTGATTTTTAATGCTGACCGTGGTGCTGGGAGCAATGGATTTTGTAATAAATGCGTTTGAACCAATTACTGAATCCCGTCCAATCACTGTCTCGCCCCCTAAAACAGAAGCGCCGGCATAAATGGTTACGTTATCTTCAATGGTGGGATGTCTGCGTTTCCCCCGAAGTTTTTGACCGCCCCGGGTAGAAAGCGCGCCCAATGTCACACCTTGATAAATTTTTACGTTGTCACCGATTACGGTGGTTTCACCCACCACAATTCCCGTACCGTGGTCAATAAAGAAATATTTTCCAACGGTTGCACCGGGGTGTATGTCAATACCCGTTACGTTATGGGCGTGTTCTGTCATAATTCTGGGAATCATGGGCACACCTAATGTATAAAGCACATGCGCAAGGCGATAAACGGTAATGGCAAATAAGCCGGGATAGGAAAAAACAATTTCTTCCATAGCCGTTGCCGCCGGGTCGCCATCATAAGCCGCCTGCAAATCCGTCTGCACCATAGCCCTAACACTGGGTATTTCCTTAAAAAATGCAAGGCACACATCCTGCGCCTGCTTTTGTGCCTGCTGTTCGCTCTGTCCGGCGCTCTGGTATACCAGAGAAATCTGCCGGTGCAGATTAAACATAACGTCTTCAATCAGCATAGACAGATTGTGTTTGGCATTGTAAATCCGGTAGGATTTATCCCGGAAATAGCCAGGAAACACAATTCTGCGCAGTTTTTCAATCATATCGATAACCACATCTTTATCCGGACGGTTCATAAAGTCCATTCGGTCTATATCCCGTCCGCCGCGGTAGTCTTCCAAAATGCTGTCCACGACAGATTCTATCTGTTTTTCAATTTCAGTCATCTCGCCGCCTCCTTTCCTGCTTTTATATCACAACGCAAACCCAAAGTCAATGTTTGCTATTGACACAATTTGAAAACAAGGTATAATTCATAACAAAAGGAGTGTCTTTTATGCGTAACATTTATACTTCTGCCACGCAACTCATTGGCAACACCCCACTGCTTGCATTAAAATATATGCCGGGATGTGTACTGGCAAAATTGGAATTTTTGAACCCTGCCGGCTCGGCGAAAGACCGAATTGCCCTCTCTATGATTGAAGATGCAGAAGCAAAAGGTCTGCTATCTCCCGGCGCTACCATCATTGAACCCACCTCAGGCAATACCGGGATTGGTCTCGCCTGCGTTGCCGCCAGTCGTGGATACAAAACCATCATTGTTATGCCCGACTCTATGAGCATGGAGCGACAGTTGATTATGAAAGCATACGGTGCAACTCTTGTTCTTACACCGGGTAGTTTGGGTATGCAGGGTGCCATTGACAAGGCAAATGCCCTAAAAGAAGAAATCCCCGGAAGTTTCATTCCCGGACAGTTTGAAAATCCGGCAAATCCCAACGCCCACTACCGCACCACCGGCCCGGAAATTTGGGAAGACACCGATGGAACTGTGGATATTTTTGTTGCCGGTGTGGGTACCGGCGGAACCGTTTCCGGTGTGGGTAAATTTCTAAAAGAAAAAAATCCCAATGTGCAAATATACGCCGTGGAGCCTGCCGCATCCCCCTTACTCTCCGGTGGAAAAGCCGCCCCCCACGGGTTGCAGGGCATTGGCGCGAATTTTATTCCAAAAACCTATAACGAAAACGTAGTAGACGGTATCATTACCGTTACAGAAACTCAAGCCTATGCCGCTGCCAGACAGTTAGGCCGAAAAGAAGGTCTTTTGGTAGGTATTTCCTCCGGTGCAGCCCTTCATGCCGCCGAAGAACTTCCCGCTCGCCCAGAAAATGCGGATAAAACCATTGTCGTATTTCTTCCGGATACCGGCGACCGATATCTGTCTACTTCCTTGTTCACATAAGGGCAGCGTGACAAACCATCCTTTATAATACGAGTTCAGATTCTAAAGATCACCGGGAACGGCTAACAAAAGCGGATATAGTTTCGATGCCGGTTTTTCCTCTATTTCCTGCCAAGTGTGATAATTTCGGGAGATATAGCGGTTGGCGCGCTGAAAAATTTTATCGCAGTGACCGTCGGAATACCGCAGAATAATGGAAAACTTATCCCCCGGTAAACCTTCCGGGTTTATCTCCGCTTTTCCCCGATAAACCTGGGTACGTAAATAATATAAAACGGCAGAAATTTTTTGCGATTTTTCATAGGTTCGCACCAACACTTCATTATTATGATAGCAAGTAACCTCCACGGACGTTACCAGATGACTGACCGGTTTTTCTGATTTTTGACAACCGTTTAAACAAAATAACAACACCATTGCCAGCGCAACTTTACGAACTTTTTCCATTTTCTATCACATCCTTTTACTTTTAGGATAAGCAGAAAAAGTTCTGATATTGCCGGAAATATTCGCAAAAATAAGAAAAATCTTTTTATATTGTATAATTTTCAAAAAAATCCCCCAGCCGGTCGGCTGGGGGATTTCAAATTGCAAATCAAGAATTATTCGTAGATTTCGGTAACGACACCGGAGCCAACGGTACGGCCGCCTTCACGGATAGCGAAACGCAGGCCCTTCTCGATAGCGATGGGGGTGATGAGTTCAACGTTCATAACAACGTTATCGCCAGGCATACACATTTCAGTGCCTTCGGGCAGGCTGATGATGCCGGTTACGTCAGTAGTACGGAAGTAGAACTGAGGACGATAGTTGTTGAAGAAGGGAGTATGACGGCCGCCTTCTTCTTTGGACAGAACGTAAACCTGACCAGCAAACTTGGTCAAGGGCTTAATGGAGCCGGGTTTGCAGAGAACCTGACCTCTTTCGATGTCCTTCTTGTCAACACCACGCAACAGAGCGCCGATATTGTCGCCTGCTTCAGCGTAGTCCAGCAATTTGTGGAACATTTCGATGTCGGTAACGGTGGTTTCCTTTTTCTCTTCCTGCAGACCAACGATTTCAACCTTATCGTTCTTGTTGATCTGGCCACGCTCAACACGACCGGTAGCAACAGTACCACGGCCGGAGATGGTGAACACGTCTTCAACAGGCATCAGGAAGGGCTGGTCAGCCTTACGGTCGGGAGTGGGG
>JAZOXE010000110.1:0-1700 GCA_045659525.1 Faecousia sp.
TAGGGGGCCGCCTTCCGGGCGGTACTGCGGACAAATACAGAGGGTACGGCAAACAACAGGATGTCCTGCTCCCGGCAAACCCGGCTGATGTCCTTTGTAAACAGGATCTCATCCGGGATCACCATATCCGGCAGATTGGGATGGCGGCGCGTGGCGGAAAATGTATCAATCTCCTGCTCCAGCGCAGACCACACCGTAACGGTGTGTCCGCTGAGGCACAACATCCTTGCCAGGGCCATGCCCCATGTGCCGGCACCCAGTACACCGATCTTCTTCATAGCGTTTCTCCTCACTCGACAATATAGGCTGCGGTAATCTCTCCGTAGTAAGCAGTATGGTAGTCTCCCTCGTTACGGGTGCCCTTGGCATAGTAACGGGCATCATACTCCGGGAAAATAGCGGCAGGATCCTGGTCCTGCTTATAAATCACCTTGCACTCCAATGTCAAAGGCAGTTCTCGGATCCCCGGTACATTAATGGTTTCCGGCTCTTCCAGCGTCAAGTTTAGCGCCTGAATTTTATCCATATCCCGACCGGATTTTGTACCGCATACAGAGAGGATTGATTTATCAAAATCTCCCAAAGGAACATTAATGGTAAACTCCGGATTTTTATCCAGCAGAGTCTTGGTATGCCGGCTTTCCCGGACAAATACCGTAAAAATCGGCTTGCCCCATTGGATGCCCAATGTGCCCCAACTAATGGTCATAGTATTGGCTTTCCCGTCGGCTTTTGTGGTCACCAAAACGCCTTTATTGACCGCCTCTAAAATCGTGCCGGCATGTTCCCAAAGAGAAATGTTTCGTTTCATAAAATCCCCTCCTTGTTTTCTGTTTCTATCATATCTTATTTCCCGGGATTTGCAAGAGATTTTTGTCTGTTACAAAAATTCCGGTTTGGTTTTATCATCGGAAATGATTGCCAAAATACAGCCGTCGCGGAAAAACACCCGGTCATCCGAAAGGAAAAATTCCGTATCCTTCGGATAGCCTTGCAGCCCCTTGCCGGTATACTTGGCGTAGGCCTCTTTCAGAACCCAAAAAGTCAGTAGCGCCAAGGGTTTATCCAGCGCATTTTCATAGGCTTCATACTCCTTTGGAGAGAGAATTTTCTCTGCCAAACGCAGGTCAATTTTTCGGTCAATTTCCTCGGCATCAATCCCGATTTCCCCCTGGGCCAAAGCGCAGAAAGCATGGCGCTTTGTATGGGTAACGGAAAAATAAAAAGGGCTGTTTTCAAAATAGGGCTTGCCCCACTCCCCCCGGGAAATTGCCGGCATTTTCTCTCCGGTACGGCGGGAATAGAGTTTTTCCAAAAGTTCCAAACCGGCCCGGTGGCCGTCTTTCGGCGTGGTAGCCATTGCGGCGATTTCCACAACTATCCCCTCCTTGTATTTTCTATGTTTAGTATAGCCAGAATTCTTCCATATGTCAAACCCGGCAGTGGATTCCACTGCCGGATGTTTAAGTTTTAACCAAAGAATCCGCCAAAGGGGAAACTGTCCCAAATGCCGTCCCAGTTAGGTATTTGTTGTTGTTGTTGTTGCTGCTGTTGCTGCTGTTGTTGCTGGTCTGCCTGGGGTGTTTGTTCACTTTGCGCATTTGCGCTTTGGGTTTGCTCGCCTACCGTCACCGTCAGTTCCAAAACAGCGCCCTGGCGGTACACTTTCATTTTCAGTACATCCCCGGCTTTTGCCGCTT
>JAZOXE010000111.1:0-1954 GCA_045659525.1 Faecousia sp.
CCCCCATTCGCAGTATGTGCAAATAGGGGTTATCTTATTCCATAATTTTCTCAAACAAGGCTTTTGCAAACAGGGTGTGTAACTGTTGGTTGGGGTGATTGATGTGGTTCGATAAAAACACATCTGTATCAATCCCCTCAGCCTGCATCGTTTTCCATTTGCCGTAGCAGTCTACCACTGGAACATTGTATTTATTTGCGCAGGCAATACCGGCGGCAATAATTGCATCCATTCTGCCATCATTTTGCGCTTGCGCATACCACTTTGCACTTGTAAGCAACTCACCGGTAAGTACATCTTCTCTCACCTTTGTGCAAAGTGTATTCGGCGTCATAAACAGAACTTCGATTTCTAAATTGTTGAGCGTTTCAAAGAAATACGAAAGTGCATTTTCATACATCTCAATCGTACCCCGGACATCATTGAGACCAAAACAAATTACAACAAAATCCGGCTTGTGGTCAACCACGTCACGAACAAAACGTAAGGTTGCATGGTCGGCAGAATCGCCGCCAATGCCTGCATTGATAACACTGATTGGTTTCTCCGGAAATTCTGCTTCCAGCATTTGCTTGAGTTGCGCATGGTACACGCCATTAAAATCACAACCCGTATGCATTTCTCCTTGTGACTGGAAATAACCTTGGGTAACACTGTCTCCAAAAAATGTAATTACTACGCCACCGTTGGTTAAGTGGTCTTCCATTAACTTCTCTTTAATTTTCATATTATCACCTTATTCGCAGGAAAGTTGGTAATAATAAGTATACCGCAGACAGGTCCTTATGTCAAGAAATAACCGCTTTCAAAACAACTGCATTAATCGCCTAAATCCATCACATAAATATAACCGGTTATATGTTCTAAATATAGGGCCGGACCGAATACCGTTTCTACAACTTTGCTCTCAAACAGTTCTCCTTTTCGAAACATTCTTGGCGTTACACCCAGCAAATTTCGACATAACAAATAAAGAACCGCCCATCGGGCGGTTCTTTATTTGGTGGACTTGAGGAGATTCGAACTCCCGACCCCCACAATGCGAATGTGGTGCGCTCCCAACTGCGCTACAAGCCCGCTTACCACTGAAATTATATGTCTTTCCGCGCGCTTTGTCAAGTGCAGATTCGGTAGGAGTGCATAATTTGACAATCCTCGTATTGTGTGGTAAATTTTAGTTGATCTCAACTTGGGAGGATAAAAATGAGAGACAAAATAAAGAAGTTTTTCCAGTTTTTTCTCAACCCACGGCTACTACTATGCATCGGAATTGCCTGGATGATTACAAACGGCTGGTCCTACGTTTTTGTGGGCATTGGCGCTATCTACGACATTCCCTGGATGACCGCCGTTGGCGGTGCTTACTTAACTTTTTTATGGTTGCCCATCTCTCCGGAAAAAATAGCAACATTTGCCATCGCAATTGCACTGTTAAGATGGCTATTTCCTAACGATGAAAAAACGCTTGCCGTACTGCGAAGATTGTATCAAAAAGCAAAAAACGCAGTAAAACGCCACAATGAACACAAAGCAGAGAATCTTGAACATAACGAAAACCGGGAAGACTGATGTCCTCCCGGTTGTTCTATTACCACTTAATCGGACATACTCTTTTATAGACACTGGCAGGAGTGTTCCCTCCTGCGGATAAGGAGGCTGGCTATGAATAACATTTACGAGAGTATTGCCGCCAGAACCGGTGGTAATATCTATATTGGAGTTGTAGGCCCTGTACGCACAGGCAAATCAACTCTGATTAAGCGAGTTATGCAGCAAATGGTAATCCCCAACATTGATGATGTATACAGAAAAGAACGGGCAATCGATGAACTTCCCCAAAGTGGTTCTGGAAAGACAATTATGACCAGTGAGCCCAAGTTCATTCCGGAAGAAGCCATCGAAATTATACCCGACGGCAAGACGGCGCTCCGAGTACGAATGATAGACTCCGTTG
>JAZOXE010000112.1:0-6937 GCA_045659525.1 Faecousia sp.
GTACATTTGTCAACATGTGAAAGCACAAAAAGAAGTATACTTTTTTCTTATCATTTTGTGCACCTCGCACAAATGTCCGCGAAGCACACACACTTCGAAGCCGTTTGTATCAATAAAACCAGGTGAAAACACCTGGTTTTATTAAGAATCTATCACTTCTTTACAAGCGGAAAGTACTTGGGACACAATAGGAATACAAGTTGTACTACCATATCCGCCCTCTTCCACACAGGCAATAAACGCCAAAGGATACTTTTCATCCAACACGAAACCGGAAAGCATTGCATTGGGTTTTTTCTCATCGCTCACTTCGCCCGTACCGGTTTTTGCGCACACCGTCATATCCGGGAAATTATATGTGCCGTATTTATCTTCAACATTAAACCGCAGATACTCCTGCAAAATCTTTGCAGTGGATTCCTTCATCAGGCGTTCACCTACCACAGTTTTCCCCTGATGGGTTACGGTCTCCCCCACGGTTATCTTTTCTACAATGTGGGGCTGCGCCCCCTTACCGCCTGCCGCAATTGCACCCATAAAGGTCATATATGCACAGGGGTTTATAAGGTCTTTATGCTGACCGATGCCACTCCATGCAACACTTGCATCCATTCCGTTGTTAATTTGCACATTACCGGCGGTGGTGGCGATATGGTCGAATCGGACAGATTCATTTATCTTAAATTGTTGAATGTATTTCGAAAGCACATCCGGTCCTAACTGTTCCACAATTTGCGCAAAAGCACAGTTACATGAATTGCGAAAAGCCATCTTCAGGTCCTGGTCAAAATGAATTCCTTCGCAGGTAATTTCATCTTCCCCAAATTTGTAACTACCGGTACAAATAAATTTTTGCTCCAATATTTCCGGGTTGTGCTCCAACGCCGCAGCAAGGGTAACAATCTTATAAATAGAGCCGGGAGTATAGGTGGACTGGGTGAACCGGTTATAGAATAACCCCTCATACTGTTCTATTGTTTCCTCATCCATTTCCGGGAGATTGTCAGGGTCAAATGTAGGGGTAGTAACGGCGCACAAAATTTCACCTGTGATATAGTTATAAACCGCAACCGTTCCTTTTCTTTCCCCCATAGCACTTAGCGCCACCTTTTGCACCTTGCCGGAAAGTGTAAGCGTGGCATAACCACCATTTTGGGCATAGTTATATACGCCATTTAGATAATCAAATCCCGCAAGTTCGGAAGAATAACCGGACAGCGCCGGCGCACTAATGCTGCCGTTTCTGTCCCCAACCCAGTGAACCACTGATTTTCGCAACAAGGCATCCTCGGTATAGGTTCTGTCCTCCTGCATATCCAAAAGGAGTACGCCATCCCTATCAACAATGGAACCGCAACCGATATTGCCGCCGTTATAGACATGGGGCGAACCGGAAAAGACTACCCATTCATCTGCACGAGCAGCAAATTCGCACAAGAAGAAAGAGAATCCTGCAATAAGCAAAAGTGCTAAAAGCATTGTGATTCCCGCGCGTCTTGCAATTCTATTCACAGTGTCCACCTCCATTTTTCATAAGGCGCACTGCAAAACTTGCGTTTTGCCTGGTATCCGCCGCCTTAATAAAGGCAAGAAGTCCCCAAGAGCAAATCATACTGGAACCGCCATTGGACAGAAACGGAAATGTAACGCCGGTGAGTGGCAATACATCTACCGTTCCCAAGGCATTGAGTATTACCTGAACAAGAATAATACTTGCCGCAGTACAACCGCCGATTGTATAAAAACTGCTTCTGCCAATAGCCGCAGAGCGTACCGCAAATATTGCCAGCGCAACAATGGAAATGATTATCATTGTAAGAATCAGGATGCCCCACTCTTCTGATATGGTAGCAATCACCACATCAGAATCTGCGGCAAAGACATTCTTCATTAACCCTCTGTCTACGCCAACGCCTAATACGCCGCCGGATGCCATGCACATCAGCGCTCTGGTCTGTTGATACCCAGCATCCAAGGGGTCTTCCCAAATATGACGCCAGGAAGAGAATCTTTGTAGTGCATGGGGCGCTATTTTAAGTGCCAAAACGCCGGCAAAAATCAAAGCCGTAATGGCAAGACCAATGGTGCCTAAATTCCCAGAGCGCAGGAATGCAATCACTAAAAATGCGCAGAAGAAAATCAACGCCGTACCGAAGTCATTCATAAGGGCAAGGAATCCACAAATGGCAACAGAGTATACAATGAAGAAGAATATATTTTTCTTTTGCACCAGTTTGTCCATTGCCGAAGCGCCAACATAAACAAAACAAACTTTTGTCAATTCGGAAGGTTGTAATGAGAATGAACCGATAACCAACCAGTTTTTTGCGCCGTAATATTCCTGCCCAAATACCAGCGTTATCAGCAGGAAGAAAAGGCCTATACCGGCGGCGATGTAGCGAATCTTTTTTGCCCGCTCCAAATCCCGCACAGACCAGCCTAACACTAAAAATGCAATCAATCCCAAAACCGTTGCAATCAGTTGTTTCAGCGCTTCTCCCGGTGTTACGGTTGCAATTGCCGCCATGCCCATTGTTGTCAGAAAGAATGCAATGGTCTCCACTTCAAAGGAAGTTCTGCGTATACACACATAGAAAAGAAGCAGCAACCACTGACACAGCATAATTCCGCCGAAACCTAACAAAACGGATTGGGCGCTTTCCCCTTTTCCACCCAACAAAAAGGCAAGGCAACACAAACACTGAAACACTGTAAGCAGCAGCAAGTTACCCGCGCTTGTCAAAAACGAAGATGCCTTTGTACGTAATTGGGCGAGGCGCTGTTCCTGTTTATGTGAGATGGGTTGCAGTGTCATCTCCACGCCACCCATGGAGATAACATCTCCTTCCCGTAAGGGCCAAATCTTCCGTTTCTTGCCGTTGACTAAAATACCTCCGGAAGAATGGGTGTCTGTTATAGTCCAACTGCCGTCATCATACCGGGTTAAAACGCCGTGATTTTTTGATACCGTGGGAAAATCAATCACAATGTCACTGCGTTTATGTCTGCCGATTACATTTTCCCAGTGGGTAACCGGTACCTTCTTGCCGTCAGGCAGGCATAGCCATGCCCAAATTTCCGGCTCTCTTCTAAAAGTAAGCAGAGGTTTCATACAACGAAATAGTAATATGCCAATCATAATCGGCGCAACATAGCGCAAAATGGCAACCAGCACATTGCCGTATGTGCTTTGCGCTTCTTGTAGCGCAGTTATCATGTCCGTCATATTGTCACCTCCTAAATTTCTTAAATTTCCATTTCCCGCAGTAAAGCGATCTCCTTTTGATAGCCCGGTAATTCATTGGGAGTTTCCAGTATCATTGGTTTATCCTTCAGTGCAGTATGGTTGATAATTTTTTGGAACGTAGCCAAACCCAAACTTCCCTCACCGATGCAGGCGTGCCGGTCCTTATGGCTGGCAAAGGGGTTTTTAGAGTCGTTCAAATGAAGCGCCTTGAGTTTATCCAGTCCGATAATTCGGTCAAACTCACAAAGGACACCGTCTAAATCATTCACAATATCATATCCAGCATCAAATATGTGGCAAGTATCTATGCACACACCTACATTGGGATTGCCCACACCATCGATGATATTTCGAATTTCTGAAAAATTTCCTCCGATTTCACTGCCCTTTCCCGCCATTGTTTCCAACAGAACTGTAACGGGATAGCCATGGCGCAACGCTTTCTTCAGCGCGTCACAAATCTGTTCAATTCCGATTTCCGTCCCCTGACCGACGTGACTTCCGGGATGAAAGTTGTAGAAATTTCCAGGAAGGTACGCCATTCGCCGTAAGTCATCTTCTAACACCGACGATGCAAAATCCCGCGCCTCCGACTGAGCAGTACACAAATTCATTGTATAAGCTCCATGGGCAACCAGTTTTCCAAAACCATACGCTTGCATCTGTTCCATAGCCTTGCGGGAATCCTCCGGATTCTCCGCTTTTGCTTTACTGCCTCTGGGGTTTCTCGTAAAAAAAGCAAAGGTATTTGCGCCAATTCCCCGCGCAATTTCGGTGGTTTTACAAAAGCCGTCAGAAACAGACAAATGGCAACCTAACTGTAACATCGCAACCGCTCCTTTTGCTAACATATTACCACACTGACCGCAAAAAAGCAACACAAAGCCAGGCTCTATCCGAATCATAAAAAAGAAAATCCCACCGGAACACCAAAGGTTCCGGTGGGTAAACAGGCTAAATATTATTCTTCCTCTTCTTCGTCATCTTCCAAAGAAAATTCTAATGTTTCGCCGCAGTTGGGACAGATGATGCTACCGGCTTCCAGTGTATCCTCATCAAAGTCAATCACTTCGCCGCAGGTACACTTCACTTCGTAAATGATAGAATCCTCATCGCCGTAGTCGAAACCTTCTTCGCAATCGCAATCGTCGTCATAGTCGTCGTAATCGTCGTATTCATCATCGTCATCATACTCGTCTTCTTCATCGAGAATAAAATCTTCGATTGCATCCAAATCATCTTCAATTTCATCCAACTCATCGGAAATAGCAATGGTGGTATCTTCCACATCGGTGAGTTTCTTTGCAATGTCGCCCAGCAGTTCAACCATGGCGGAAATCATCTTACCTTCAGCCTTTTCCGTATCCAGTTCCAAACCATCCATTAAACCTTTCAGGTAGGCTGCCTTTTCAGAAATCGTCATAGTGAATCCTCCTTAATTAAGCCTTGGAGCGGCCCAGATATTCGCCGGTTGTGGTATCAATGCTAATCTTTTCACCTTCGTTGATAAACAGAGGAACCTTGATTTCGGCGCCGGTTTCCAGTGTTGCGGGTTTCAGTGTATTGGTTGCAGTATTGCCGGCAAAACCGGGTTCGGTAGCAGTAACAACCAAGTCAACAAAGCGAGGTGCTTCCAAACCGAAAACATTACCCTTGTAACTCATAATGGTGCAGGTGTCGTTTTCCTTTACAAAACGGAAGGTATCATCCAAAACGGATTTATCAATGGGTACCAGTTCGTAAGTTTCCGGATCCATAAAGTAATAGAGATCACCGTCATTATAGGAGTACTCCATTTTTTTGCGCTCAATGTAAGCAGTGGGGTATTTATCGTTGGGGTTGAAAGTTGTTTCCGTAACACCGCCGGTAATCACGTTTTTCATCTTAACGCGAACAAAAGCCGCGCCCTTGCCGGGCTTAACGTGCTGGAACTCAATGATCTGCATTACCTTGCCGTCCATATCGAAGGTAATACCGTTCCTAAAATCGCTGACAGAAATCATTTCTATATCCTCCTAAATTGCGCCCACGAGGGCTGATTTTGTTCATAGATTCTCTTATGTATTCTAACCGATTATCACCCTTTTTGCAAGGGAAAAATATAATTTTTTTCGATTTTTACAGATTTTTTTGGTGGGATCTCATCATTTCAGTCTTTTACTTTTTGCTGCGGCTATAAAAGGAAGTTCTGCTATGTGTCGCAATTTAAGCCAAATCGTATGATTATGAATGGATCGCACCAAAACAGAGTGCACTCCGGTGCAGTTTGCGCCTAATACATCTGTATAGATTTGGTCGCCGACCAATGCACATTCTTTGGGGGAAATATTGAATTTGCGCAGGCACTCCGAAATCCCCTTAGCAAAGGGTTTTTTTGCTCCGGTAATGCACGGAATTTCTCGCATCTGGCAAAAATTCTTCACCCGAAGATTATGGCTATTGGACACAACACAAATCTTGACTTCAGATGCTTGCATTTGGGAGAGCCATTGCTCCACTTCTTTTGTCGGCACATCCGTCGTATAGGGCACGACGGTGTTGTCAAAATCCAGCATCACAAGTCGTATGCCCATTTTTCTGAAAAAATCCGGATGTAGGTCAACAACAGACTCTGCAATCACCCAGGGTGTAAAGGGAAATTTCATATTTTTTCGCTCCAAATCATATTCTTTTTATAGTATAACACGTTAGGTGGGATTTGTCTATGGATATACCATTGTATCTTGCTATGACATCAGCAGAATGGGAAAACTGCAATCCCATACCAAAAAATGCGGCTTGGATGGCTTGTCACTTTTCACCTTATAGCAGTGGTCTTTCAAATGTTCCCAAAAATATAGAAAATAGTAAGTTGCTCATCATCAATGACAGAATTCCTCCGTTTCACCACAGTCCGGAACAGATTGTTACACAACTAAAAGAACATATTCACCATCAAAAACCGGAGGGGGTTTTATTAGACTTTCAGCAACCAAAAAATCCGGATATTCAGGAAATCGCTCTGGCAATTATTAAAAATTTTGAACACATCACTGCTGTAACACCAACATACGCAAAAAACTCCCAATGCCCGGTTTTTCTGCCGCCGGTTCCCTATTTGCAAACTTGTGAAAACTACTTAAAGCCATGGGCGGGAAGGTCAGTTTGGCTGGAAACTTCCTTTGCCCCGCAATACATAAAAATCACAGATACCGGATATTGGGATATCCCGGCAAGGGAAATGCATTCCGGCAAAATCCATTACGATAAAAACTTGTGCGTAAAATACCAAATCAAAACGACGGATAAGGAAATCTATTTCTGCTTGTGGCGAGATTGGGAAGCAAACAAAAATCTCCTTAACCGTGCGAGTCTATGCGGTGTAAAAAAGTCAGTCGCCCTCTACCAGGAATATATCTTAACGAAAAACTGCCCTGTCAATTGACAGGGCAGTTTTACACAAAATTATGAGGGAAAATTAATAGAACTTTCTCTTATTCTTTCGAGCCGCTTCAGACTTCTGCTTGCGCTTCAGACTGGGGCTGACATAGTGCTCACGCTTCTTAACTTCAGCGATAACACCCTCTTTTGCGCAACTCCGCTTAAAACGACGCAGGGCGCTTTCCAGAGATTCGTTTTCTTTCAGACGAACTTCAGACATTGTTTTCCCTCCCTCCGATGGTATCCGGCTCAATCCAGGATACGTTCAGG
>JAZOXE010000113.1:0-1903 GCA_045659525.1 Faecousia sp.
GGGAACTTTTACAAAAGGTATCTCCACGCCCAGATCACCACGGGCAATCATAATGCCCTCGCAGGCTTCACAGATCTCTTCGATATTATCTACGCCGGCCTGATTCTCGATTTTTGCGATGATGTCGATATTTGCGCCGCCGTTATCGTTCAAGAACTGCCGCAAAGACAACACATCGGCCTTGGTGGAAACAAAAGATGCTGCAACAAAGTCCACATCATTTTCAATGCCAAACAGAATATCTGCTTTGTCCTGCTCGGAAAGATAAGGGCCGGACATGATCTTGTTGGGGAAGGACATGCTTTTTCGGTTGCTCAGAGTTCCGCCCACAATGGTGGTGCAGATGGCCTCTGTTTTGGTAAGCTCTCTTACCTCAAAAACAACAAGACCGTTGTTGACCAAGATCCGGTCGCCGATGCACAGATCCTCGATCAGTCCCTCAAAGCTGACCGAAACCCGGGTCTCATCGCCGACGATGTCCTCTGTAGTAAAAATAAAATCGGCACCGTCTGGAATCTCCACACTGCCGGAAGCAAAGGTTTTGATCCGGTATTCCGGTCCTTTTGTGTCCAGCATGATGGGAATGGGGCGGTCCAGGTTATCACGCACGCGCTTGATTAGTTCAATTTTTTCTTTATGCTCCTCATGGGTGCCATGGGAGAAATTCAATCTGGCCACATTCATGCCTGCCAGACACATCTGTGTCAATGTTTTTTCGTTGGTGCAGGCAGGGCCGATGGTGCAAATAATCTTTGTCTTTCGCATATATAGAAACCTCCGATAGAAAACGACGCAAATCTGTTTCATTCTATCCCGAGCCGGATAGAAAGTCAAGACCGCAGGTCGATTCCAAAAGAGTTATTTATCAAAATTTTGCTGTTTTGTTCCAAAAGGCAGCTTCTGGATCCAACCGATAATTTGACCGGAAAGGAAAACGGTAAGGAAAGAGTAGCCGATCTTGGTTATGGGGATGTATGTCATTGACAGTGCCAACACAGTAAAGTCTGTAATAAGATATGCCCACTGGATTTTTATGTGGAATACATGGGAAATACACATGGCAAGGGCATCATCGCCGGACACTGCACCGCCTACCTTAACACAAAGTCCACAACCGATACCCACAAACACAGCGCCCACCAAAGCGGCCACCAGGGGCATGTTGGCAAGCTGAGGCCACAAAGGCGGAAACTGCTCGATGAGCGCATAGGAAACGGAGAAACTAAGTGTGGCAAAGGCAGAATAGATAATGAATTTCCGGCCCAGTAGTTTCCAGCCTAACAGATAGCATATTACATTTGCTACAAAATTTGTGACAGCCGGAGAAATGTGAAACCAATATTCCAAAAGAAGATTTAACCCCACAACACCGCCCTCGGTCACGCCTGCAAGGGAATGAATGTGATATAATCCAAAAGCAAGGAAGACACTGCTGAGCACTGCAATCACGCAATATTTTATTTTAATGTCTTTGAACATTTTACGCAGATACCTTCCTTTCGTTTAATACCCACGGATTATACTCCCCCAGCTACAAAAAATCAAGGCTATCCGTGGGTGGGGTTTACTCCCACCACAAAATATGCTATAATACCAAAGATGAAAGCGAGGTTATTCTATGAAGAAGGTTTTATTTGTTTGTCACGGCAGGATTTCCCCGAATCTTGAAAAATCCTTGTGCCTCTAAGGGAATTCGCTTTCCTAAATTACATTTACCAACGATTTACCAATGAAACAGGAGAGCCAAACTTGCAGTAAATACACAAACACCTGACCATGGCAGAGTGCCACCGGTCAGGTGTTTTTATATTTTGTGGGAATTCAGTTATAGCCGTGTCTTCAAATCGAGGATTTTTTCTTCGATCATGCGGATGGTTTCCAGAAATGTCTCGTCATCTTTGCC